>NZ_JBITCS010000004.1:0-209422 GCF_044453445.1 Streptomyces sp. NPDC051684
AGGCGACGCGGAGCGTCGTCGACCGACGACAACGCCGCGAGCGTGCGTGCCAGGCCCCGCGAGCCCGGCCTGATCCAAACGACAAGCCCTAGGACGCCCCGTCCCCCTGACGCCCGTCCCACTTCATCGTCGCCGCACGGTGCAACACCCCGTAGCGCACCCAGCGTTCCTCGGCCGCCGCGACCGACGCCGCGGTGCGGGCCGGGTCGAGGGTCGCCAGTTGGGCGACGATGGACTGACACAGGGCCAGGCCCGCCGTGAGGGACGGGAAGAAGGACGTTCCCTCGGCGGGGGCCAGCAGCACGTCCTCCGCGGCGGCGGCCAGTGGTGGGCTCGCGGCGTCGGTGATGACGAAGACCCGGGTGCCGCGCTCGCTCGCGTCCTCCGCCGCCGTCACCGTGCTCTGGTAGAGCCGCCAGAAGGAGATGGCGATCAGCAGGTCGTCCGGCCCCAGCGCCGCAACGGAGTTGACCAGGTCGGCGCCGCCCGTGGCCTCGAGCCGGACGTCGTATCCGGCGAGGCGCGCGTTGTGGGCGAGCGCGGTGCCCGCGGACGCGTAGCTGCCGGCGGCGACCACGAGGGTGCGGCGGGCGGCGGCGATCGCTTCGGCGATCCGGGCGATGGCGGTGCCGTCGGCGTGGGCGGCCAGTTGGGCCAAGTTCTCCTGGTCACGGCTGAGCGAGCCTGCCCACGACGTGCCACCCTCCTCCCGGTGCGCGGCGTTGACCTGCGCGGCGCTCAGGTGGGACAGGTAGCGCGCCCGCAACTCCCGTTGCAGATCGGGCCAGCCGCTGTAGCCGAGCGCCTGGGCCGTGCGGGTGACGGTGGCGGGGTTGGCGCCGACGCGGCGAGCCACGTCGGCGACGGACGCGTAGGCCGCCTGCTGCGGCTGCGAGACGAGGAAGTCCACGATCGCGGCGGCCTTGGGCCGCAGCCCGCGGGCCGGGGCGGCATCGCGCAGCCAGGTTGCCAGTTCGCCGTGCACTCTCAACTCCGCGGTAGGAGACGCCGGGCGCCTCCGAGCGGGGCGCGGGTACGCCCAGACTCTACGTTCCCGGAACGTAACGCAAGGATCGTTGCGCAACAGCTAGCACGCAATCTACGTTGCGTGGGCGGTGCACGTCCCCCGCGTCCACGACCCCCTCGCGGACGCCCCCGACACCTTCGAGGATCCGCCCATGTCCCTCCTCGCTCGCCTGGACAGACTCCCGCTGTCCAGACCCCATTACGTCCTGCTGCTCATCGGCGGGCTCGGCTACACCTTCGACGGCATGGACGCGGCCGTGGGTCGCCTTCCTGCTGCCGAGCGTCCAGGACCTGTGGTCCCTGGACAACGGGGCGCTCGGACTGATCGGTTCGGCCTCCCCGTTCGGCTACCTCTTCGGCGCCGCGATCGCCGGCATCCTCGGCGACCGCATCGGCCGCAAGCGCGTGATGATGTACGCCCTCGCGTTCTACGTCGTCTTCACCCTGGTCGCCGCCGCAGCCCCGAACTTCCCCGTGTTCCTGGGCTCCCGCGTGCTGGCCGGGGCCGGGACCGGCGCGGAGAGCGCGATCATCGCGCCGTTCCTTTCCGAGTTCGTGCCGTCCAAGCGCCGCGGCTGGTTCGTCGGCGCGCTCGCCGGGTTCTTCTCGTTCGGCTTCGTGGCCGCCGCCCTGATCGGCCGGTTCGTCGTGCCGCTGGGCGCGGACGGCTGGCGCTGGGCCCAGGTCGTCACGGCGGTGCCGATCGTGATGCTGCTGTGGTGGCGCCGCGCCCTGCCGGAGTCCCCGCGCTACCTCCTGGAGCGGGGGCGCCACGCGGAGGCCGAGGAGGTCGTCGCCGAACTGGAACGCCGCGTGGAACGGTCGACGGGCCACCCGCTGCCGCCCGTCCCGCACACCCCCGAAGACACCTCGCCGGTACCCAAGTCCACCGCGCCGCCCAGCGTCTGGACCGGGCTGCGCTTCCTGTGGTCACGCCGGATGGCCCGCCGCACGGCCGTCACCTGGGTGATGTGGTTCGTCATCACCTTCTCGTACTACGGCTTCTTCTCCTGGATCCCGACGCTCCTCGTCCAGCACGGCATCACCGTCACCCAGAGCTTCTCGTTCTCGCTCATCATCTACGCGGCCCAGGTGCCCGGTTACTTCTCCGCCGCCTGGCTCAGCGAGCGTCTCGACCGCAAGCACACCATCGCGCTCTACCTCACCGGCTCAGCGCTTTCCGCGTACTGGCTGAGCCAGACCTCGACGCCTGTGGCCATCACGGTGTCCGGCGCCGTGCTGTCCTTCTTCCTCAACGGCACCTACGCGGGCCTGTACGCGTACACGCCGGAAGTCTTCCCGACCTGGATCCGTGCCACTGGCAGCGGTCTGGCCAGCGCGTTCGGCCGGATCGGCTCGATCATCGCGCCCACCGTCATCGGCCTGATGGCCGCCGGGGCCGGATTCGCCGGTGTCTTCGGCATGACGACGGCGGTCCTCGCCGTCGGCGTCGTGGTCACGCTCGCCTTCGGCCTGTCCACGGCCAACCGCTCGCTCGAAGACATCGGCGCCCCCGTCACCGCCGCCCCGCGCATCCCCGCAACCAAGGAGTGATTCCCACCATGACCAACGACTCCTCGCAGCACACCGACGCCCTCGTGCTGCGCAACGCCCACCTCGTCGACCTGGACACCGGGACCTGGCGCGAGGGCGACCTCCTGTGCGTGGACGGGCGGGTGGCCGAGGACGGGGCCGACGTGCCGGACGGCGCCCGAGTCCTCGACGTACGGGGCGGGTTCGTGCTGCCCGGGCTCATCGACGCGCACGTCCACGTGACCGCGTTCACCGCCGGGCTCGGCGCACTGGGCGACACCCCGCCCTCGTACGTCACCGCGCAGGCGGCACGCATCATGGGCGGGATGCTCGACCGGGGGTTCACCACGGTCCGCGACATGGCCGGGGCCGACTTCGGGCTCGCCAAGGCGCAGTCCGAGGGTCTCGTCCGCGGCCCCCGGCTGGCGTTCGGCGGCAAGGCGCTCAGCCAGACCGGCGGCCACGGCGACAACCGGGGCGCGGGCACCCTGCTGCACGACGACCACCCGTGCTGCGCCGCCGTCGGCCGGGTCGCGGACGGCGCAGACGCGGTGCGGGTCGCGGCCCGCGACGAACTGCGCAAGGGCGCCCACCACATCAAGGTGATGGCGTCCGGCGGTGTCGCCTCGCCCACCGACCGGATCGACTCCACCCAGTACTCGCCGGCCGAGCTGCGGGCCGCCGTCGAGGAGGCCGAGGCCGCGAACCGGTACGTCGCGGCGCACGCGTACACCGCCCGCGCGGTCAACCGGGCCCTGGAGGCGGGCGTCCGGTCGATCGAGCACGGCAACCTGATCGACGACCGCAGCGTCGAACTCCTCACGGAGCACGGCGCGTTCCTCGTGCCGACACTGGTCACCTACTGGGCGCTCAAGCAGGAGGGGCGGGAGTTCGGGCTGCCCGAGGACAGCTGGCGCAAGGTCGACGACGTGCTCGGCGCCGGTCTCGGCGCGCTCGAACGTGCCGCGCGCGGCGGTGCCCGGATCGCGTATGGCACCGATCTCCTCGGAGGCATGCACCGCCATCAGAACGAGGAGTTCCGGATCCGTTCCGAGGTGCAGAAGCCGCTCGACGTGATCCGTTCCGCGACCTCGGTGGCGGCCGAACTCCTCGGCATGGGCGGGGAGATCGGGACGCTCGCCGCCGGGGCCCGCGCCGATCTGCTGGTCCTCGACAGCGATCCGCTCGCCGACGTGGCGGCGCTGGCCGATCCGGCGCGGCATCAGGTGGCCGTCGTACAGGGCGGGCGACAGGTCCGCTAGCACCGCCCGGCATGGTGGGGCCGGCCGCGCGCCGCGGCCGACCCCACGCCCTGTGTCAGGCGCCGGCGACCAGTTCCAGGCCTTCCGCCACGACCCGCCCGTCGTGCAGCACCGTACGGTCCTTGCCACGGTCCATGACCGCGCTGGACGGTGTCTCGCCGTCCACCAGCACGAGGTCCGCGCGGTCGCCCGCGGCGAGGCCCGGGCGGTCGGTGACACCGGCCAGGCGCGGCACCTCGTGGCTCATGATGGAGGCGCCGCCCATGGTCGCCACCGCCAGGGCCATCTCGATGTGACCGTCGCGGCGGAAGTTGTTGGTGAAGGCCAACTGCCAGGTGCGGTCGAGCAGGTCGCAGTTGCCGTACGGGCTCCAGTAGTCGCGCTGCCCGTCCTCGCCGAGGCCGACGCGGACGCCCGCCTCGGTGAGCTCGACGAGCGAGAGCTGGTTGCGCGCGGCGGGGGCGACCGTCGCCATCGCGATGTCCAGCTCGGCGAAGTCCTCGATCAGGCGCTGGCTGGTGGACTCGTTCACGGAGCCGAGTTCGTAGGCGTGCGACATCGTCACCTTGCCCTGCATGCCGAGGGCGCGGACCCGCTCCAGGATCAGGTCGGTCGAGAACACCCCCAGCTCGCCCGGCTCGTGCAGATGGATGTCGACCTCGACCTGGTACTTCTCGGCGAGCCCGAAGACGACGTCCAGGTGGCCCTTGGGGTCGCGGTCCAGTGTGCACGGGTCGATGCCGCCCATGACGTCCGCACCCGCCTTGAGCGATGCCTCCAGGTACTCCTCGGTCCCCGGCTCGCGCAGGATGCCGGCCTGCGGGAACGTCATGATCTGGACGTCGGCGAGGTGCCCGTACTTCTCCTTGGCCGCGACCACGGCCTCGAACTTCTCCAGCTTGCAGTCGACGTCGACCTGCGCGTACGTACGCACCCGGGTCGTCCCGCGCGCGATCATGCGCTCCAGGGTGCCGGCCACCCGCTCGTTCAGCGGGACCTCGGCGTCGCGCCAGTTCTCCCGGTCGTTCATCATCATCGTCCATACGCCGGGGCCTCCGGTGTGCGGGCGGAACGGCAGGCCGATGCGGGTGGAGTCCAGGTGGACGTGCACATCGCTGAAGGACGGGAGGAGGAGCCGGCCGCGGCCCTCGACGACGTCCCCGACCGGCTCGGCCTGCGGGTCGTGCGGGCGGATCGCGGCGATGCGGGCGCCGTCGAGCTGTACGTCACTGCGCTCGCCGCCCCAGGGGCGGACGTCACGGATGAGCATGTGGTGCAACTTCCTTCTGTTCGGTGTTGTCAATGATGGGTGGGTGTACGGGTGGCTCGGTCAGTGGGTCACGAGGGCCTTGTCCGCGAAGTGGCACGCGGGCCCCTCGGCACCCGCCGTGGGCGGCAACTCGCCCGCGCAGCGCGCCTGTTCGGCCTCGTCGAGGGTCGGCCGCAGCGGGCAGCGCGTACGGAACACGCATCCGGAGGGCGGGTTGGCGGGGGTGGGCAGATCGCCGGTGAGCCGGATCCTGCGGCTGCGGTCGGCGTCCGGGTCGGGCTGCGGGACGGCGGAGAGCAGGGCGCGGGTGTAGGGATGGCGCGGGTCGTCGAAGACCTCATGTGTCGGCCCGCTCTCCATGATCTTCCCCAGGTACATCACGGCGACCCGCTCCGCGAAGTGCCGTACGACGGACAGGTCGTGGGCGATGAAGACGTACGACACACCGGTGTCGGCCTGGATGTCCTGGAGGAGGTTGACCACCTGTGCCTGGACCGAGACGTCGAGGGCCGAAACCGGTTCGTCGCAGATGATGAGGCGGGGTTCGAGGGCCAGCGCGCGGGCGATGCCGACGCGCTGCTTCTGGCCGCCGGAGAACTCGTGCGGGAACCGGTTGTAGTGGTCGGGGCGCAGGCCGACGCGGTCCATCAGCTCGCGCACCCGTGCCTTGACGCCGCCGGGCGGGTCGATGCCCTGGGCGTGCAGCGGCGCGGCGACGGCGGAGCCGACGGACTGGCGGGGGTTGAGGGAGGAGGACGGGTTCTGGAACACCATCTGGACCTGACGGCGGTACTCCTGCGCCTCGGCCCGGTTCATCGACCCGAGGTCCTGGCCGTCGAGCCGGATGGTCCCTGCCGTCGGATCGAGCAGGCGCATCAGCAGCCGCCCGGTGGTGGACTTCCCGCAGCCCGACTCGCCGACCAGGCCGAGCGTCTGCCCGGCCGCGACGGAGAAGCTCACGCCGTCGACGGCCTTGACGGGCGCGCCGCCCCGGCCGAAGAGGCCGCCGCGTCCCGGGAAGTGCTTGGTCAGCCCTTCGGCCTCCAGCAAGGGGGTTGATGTCATCGCGCGGCCTCCTCGGCGGTGGCGAGGTTCTCCTGGTGGCACCGGGAGGGGTGGTCGGCGCCGGTGCTCGCGAGGAACACGGGGCGCTCGCTGCGGCACAGGTCGTCGGGGACAAGGTGGGTCTGCGGGCAGCGGTCCGCGAACAGGCACCCGGTGGGCAGCGCGGTGAGCGACGGCGGGAAACCGGGGATGGGGCGCAGCCGTTCGCCGTCGTCGCCGAGTGTCGGCATGGAGGCGAGCAGGCCCTGCGTGTACGGGTGACGTGGGTCGCGGAACAGTTCGCGCACGCTCCCCCGCTCCACGCACTGCCCGCCGTACATCACGGCGACATGGTGGCAGACCTCGGCGACGACACCGAGGTCGTGGGTGACCATGACGATGGCGGTGCCGGTCTCCTGCTGGAGTTCGCCGAGCAGGTCGAGGATCTGCGCCTGGACGGTGACGTCGAGGGCGGTGGTCGGTTCGTCGGCGATGAGGAGTTCGGGCTCGCAGACGAGGGCCATGGCGATCATCGCGCGCTGGCGCATGCCGCCGGAGAACTCGTGCGGGTAGGCGCGGGCCCGCCGCTTCGGGTCGGGGATGCCGACGCGGCCCAGCATGTCGACGGCGACGGTGAGCGCGGCCCGCTTGGACACCTTGTTGTGGACCCGGTACGCCTCGGCGATCTGGTCGCCGACCGCGTGGAAGGGGTGCATCGCGGAGAGCGGGTCCTGGAAGATCATGGCGATCTTCTTCCCGCGCCAGGCCCGCATCCGGCCCTCGGTGAGGGTGTTGAGGTCGGTGCCGTCGAGCAGGATCTCGCCGCCGACCTGGGCGCGGGTCTCCTTGAGCAGACCCATCAGGGCCTGGCTCGTGACCGTCTTGCCGGAGCCGGACTCGCCGACGAGGCCGACGGTCTCGCCGCGGGCGAGGCTGAGGTCCATGCCGTTGACGGCGTGCACGAGCCCGTCGTCGGTGGGGAAGGCGACGTGCAGATCCCTGATCCGCAGCAGCGGTTCGCCGGTGGAGGAACCGGAGGAAGAGGTGGTCATCAGGCGGCCCTCACTCGCGGGTCGATGACGGCGTAGACGGCGTCGACGACGACATTGGCGACGATGATGAAGAAGGCGGCGAGCAGCGTGATCGCCATGGTCACCGGCAGATCGCCGGCCTGCGCGGCGCGGACGGCGGTGAAGCCGATGCCGGGCACCGAGAAGATCTGCTCGGTGAGCACGGCGCCGCCGAGCAGCAGCCCGATGTCGAGGCCCAGCATGGTGACGACGGGCGTCAGTCCGGCGCGGGCGCCGTGCCTGACGACCATGGCCGGCTTCGACAGGCCCTTGGAGCGGGCGGTGCGCATGAAGTCCTCGCCGAAGGTCTCCAGCATGGAGCTGCGGGTGACGCGGATGTACTGGGCGCTGAACAGCACCGCCAACGCGACCCACGGCAGCAGGTAGTTGAGGAACCAGCCGTCGAACCCGGCCGGACCGAAGGGCGAGGTGATGGCGTTCGTCGTGAACGGCAGCACGTCGAAGGTGGAGACGAAGACGAGCAGCAGGAGCAGTCCGGTGACCGGGATGGGCAGCGAGACACCGATGGACGCGGCGCCGACGATCAGCTTGTCGGTGAGCTTGTTCTTGCGCAGCGCGGCGAGTGTGCCGAGGGTGACTCCGGCGACGGTCCACAACACGATGGCGCCGACCGCGATCGACACCGTGTACGGCAGGGCGCGCTCCAGGACGGCGGCGACGTCCTCGTTCGTCTGGAAGGACTTGCCGAGGCAGGGCCACTCGCAGAGGGTCTGGGCGCCGGGCGCTCCGATCGTCCGGCCGTGGAACAGGCCCGACATGTAGTTCACGTACTGGGTGAGGAACGGCTTGTCCATGCCGAGGGCGACGCGTGCCTCGGCGACGCGTTCGGGGGTGCACTCCTGCCCGCAGGCGGCGGCCGCCGGGTCGGCGGGCCCGAATTGGAAGAGCGTGAAGGTGACGAAGCTGATGACGGCGAGGAGGACGACGGTGGCGCCCAGGCGCCGGGTCAGAAAGACGAGCATGTCAGGTCACCCCTTTCCCGGGCCTGAGTCGACGGAGACCGTCGACAGGTCGATGGCACCGAAGAAGTAGCCGACCTGCGCGCCCCGGACGTCGGAGCCGATGACGCTGCGCGTCACGTTCCTGATCAGCGGGACGAGCGGATAGTCCTGCATGGCGCGGTCGAAGAGCTTCGACCACTTGCGGCCGAGATCCTCGCTCGTGCCGTTCTCACCGCGCAGCGCGTACATGGCCTTGGCGATCTCCGGGTCGTGATAGCGGGGGATGTTCGAGAAGCCGAAGGTCTTGCCGTCGACGCTCGGGCCCAGGTTGGGGTCGATGGTGGTGCGCACCGAGCCGCTGTCGGCGCCGCCGCACCAGCCGCTGCGGGCGAGGTCCGGCATCGCCTTGCCCGCGAGGGTGGTGAAGTAGTTCGCGGCGGGGATGGGGCGCAGTTCGAGGTCGATGCCGAGCTGCCTGAGGTTCTCCTGGAGCGAGGTGCCCATGTTCTTGTAGCGGGGTGTCGCGTCCGCATAGCCGTAGATGAGCTTCTTCGGGTACGAGCGCCCCTTGAGCAGCTTCTTCGCCTCGTCCAGTTTGGGCTGGCCGGAGGGGTCGAGATCGGTGTGCTGCCGCACGTAACCGCGCTGCTGGGGGTTGATGTACGACTGGGTGAGCTTGCCGAAGCGGGCGCCGCCGTACTGGAGGTGGATCGCCTTGCGGTCGACGGCGAGCGCGAGGGCCTTGCGGACGACCGGGTCCTTGATGGTCTCGGTGTTGAAGTTGAGGACGTCCGTGCAGCCGATGATCCCGGAGGCGGTGCGCCGGGCGACGCTCGGCTGGTCCAGCTTGGCCGCGTCCGACGCCTGGAGTCCGCCCGCGCTGTCGAGGGTGATGGCCGTCGGGTCGGAGTCCGCGAGCAGTTGCTGGCTGATGGTGGACTGCGCGGTGGACAGGCTGAAGGTGAAGGTGTCCGGCAGCGCGCTGCGGTTCGGGTCGGTGGCCGGGTCCCAGTGCTTGTTGCGGACGAGCTTCATGGCGCGCCCGCGCTGGTACGACTCGATCTTGTACGGGCCCGTGGACACCGGGTGGTTGGTGTAGTCGAGCTTGGTGTCCTTGGCGCGCGGCACGGGCGCGGTGTTGGAGCGGGATACCAGGGCGGGGAACTCGGCGAAGGGCTGCTTCAGCTTGAAGACGACGGTGCGGTCGTCGGGTGTCTCGATGCCCTTGAAGTCACCACCCTTGTACGGGCCTTTGTACGTGTCGTCGGAGAGGGCGGCGTTCAGTTCCTGCGGTGCCTGGGTGTAGACGTCGCGGGCGTAGGTGCGCTCGACGCCGTACTTCACGTCCTTGGCCGTGATGGGCTTGCCGTCCTCGAACTTCAGCCCCTTCTTGAGGGTGTAGGTCCAGGTCAGGCCGTCCTTGGAGACCTTGCCGAGGTCGGTGGCGAGGTCGGGGACGACCTTCGGGGGCTTGCCGGCCTCCTCCTTCGCCATGGTGAGCGTGCGGTAGTAGAGCTGGCCGACGTTGGCGGTCTGGACGTAGTTGCTGTTGCCGGGGTCGAGGGTCTGGAAGTCGGTGGACATCAGGACGTTGACGTTGCCGCCCTTGGTGGTGTCTCCGTCCCCGACCTTGACCGGGTCGAAGGCGTCGGCGGGGGCGCGGGAGCCCGAGCCCGGCGCGGGCTTGGTGCCGCCGCAGGCGGTGAGCGCCATCCCGGTCGCCACCGTCAGGGCGAGCGCCGCCACGGTGCGTCGATTCACTGCTGCTCCTGTTGTTCCTGAAGGCGGTCAGCCACGGGAGGACTTGGGGTCGAGGGCGTCGCGGACGGCGTCGCCGAGCAGGTTGAAGGCGAGCACCGTGATCACCAGGGCGCCGGCCGGTACGGCGAGGAACCAGGGGTCGGTGAGGTACCAGTTGCCCTGCTGGGCGGCGTTGAGCATCTGGCCCCAGGACGGGGTGGGGTCCTTCACGCCGACGCCGAGGAACGAGAGGGCGGCCTCGGCCGTGATGTTGGTGGGGATCATCATCGTGGCGTAGACGAGGACGACGCCCATCACGTTGGGCACGATCTGCTTGATGATGATCGAGCGGTGCGAGGCGCCGTAGGCTCGGGCGGCCTCGACGAACTCCTGCTCGCGGATGGACAGCACCTGTCCGCGCACGACGCGGGCGAGATAGGCCCAGCCGAAGAAGCCGAGGATGATCACCAGTGAGGCGATCGGCAGCAGGCTTCCGTTCCCCAGTGCGGTGTCGCCGAGCCTGGACTGCAGGATCGGCGTCAGGGAGAGCACGAGCAGCAGGTGCGGGAAGGCCAGGAAGAGGTCCATGACCCGGCTGATCACCATGTCGACCTTGCCGCCGAAGTAGCCGGCGGCGGCGCCGAGGACGGTCCCGAGGACGACGGAGACGACGGTCGCGAGCAGCGCGATGACCAGCGAGACCTGGGCACCGTGCGCCATGCGCGCGAAGATGTCGCGGCCCAGGCCCGGTTCGAGTCCCAGCCAGTGGTCGCTGGAGGGGTAGCGGTAGTACGGCAGCGGCAGGCCCGGCGTGCCGTAGTCGTCGAGGACGTCCGGGCTGGTGCTCGTGGTGTACGCGTCCTGGCCCTCGATCGCGGTGAGCACGGGGGCGAGCACCGCGAACAGGATCATGAGCACGACCACGGCGAGGGCGGCGCGGGCGACGCGGCTGCGGCGGATGCGCAGCCAGGCGGTGCCGAGGAGGGAACGGGCGGCGACCACGGGCGGACCCGAAGTCGACTCAGTGGAGGGCGAGTTGAGCAGGGCGTCGCCATCGGCGTCGGAGGGCGGCCGAGCGGGCAGCACTGGGGAATCCGTCACGTCGCGTGATCCATTCGGCGCAAGGGGGAAGGTTGGCGGGACGGTATACCAGCGGAGCAGGGCGGCGATAGAGGTAATCGCATTTTGGTATACCGACCGCGCGAACCAAGTCGCACAGACGGACATATCGGCGCGCATGTACGGTTCGCGGTTACGCAACAGGCGCCGTCACGGACATCCCTTCCCAACCCGGTATACCAACTCGTACGATCAGCGCGATCAGCCACGTCCGCGACACCCCCACCCCAGGAGGCACTTATGCGCACCCGCTGGCGCGCCCGACACGTCCTCGCCCACCAGGACGGCGGCCACGCGCTGCTGCGGGACGGCGAGGTGGTGTGGCAGGACGACACCGTGATCTACGTCGGCCCGCGCTACGAGGGCGAGGTCGACGAGGAGCGCGACCTGGGCGAATCCTTGGTGATGCCGGGCCTCATCGACCTCGACGCGCTCACCGACGTGGACCACCTCGTCCTCGACTCCTGGGCCGGACCCGACCGGGGCAAGGGTTTGCAGTGGTCCCTGGACTACTTCACCCACCGCCGCCACGACGTGTTCACGCCGCGGGAGCGGGCCACCATCCGCGAGTACGCACTCGCCCAGCTCGCCCTGCACGGCATCACCACCTTCATGCCGATCGCCTCCGAGGTGCACAGCCGTTGGGCGGAGCCCTACGAGGAACTGGTCGACATGGCGGCGACCGCGCGCCGCATCGGCCTGCGCGGCTACCTCGGCCCTGCCTACCGCTCCGGGGTCAACGTCGTCCTGCCCGACGGCACCCGCGACGTGGCCTTCGACGAGGAGGAGGGCCGCGCCGGCCTGCGCGACGCCGTCCGCTTCCTGGACCACCTCGACGAGCTGAACGACCCGCTGCTCACCGGCGTCCTCCTCCCCTGCCGCATCGAGACGCTCACCGAGGAACTGCTCGGCGAGACGGCCCGCGTCGGGCGCGAGCGCGGGACCCTGATCCGGCTGCACGCGCTCCAGGGCCTGGCCGAGCGGGAGATCGTCCAGCGTCGGCACGATGGCCTCGCCCCGCTCGAACTCCTCGACAAGCACGGCCTGTTGGGCCCGAACCTGCTCATCCCGCACACGGTGCTGCTCGACCGGCACCCGTCCGTCCACGGCGAGGACCGCGGCGACCTGGCGCTGCTCGCCGCCAGTGGCATCTCGGTGATCCACTGCCCGCAGACGTCCCTGCGCTACAGCGAGATGCTGCACTCGTTCCGCGCCTACCGCGAGGCCGGCGTCAATCTGTGCCTGGGCACCGACTCCTTCCCGCCGGACCTGATCCGCGGCATGGACGTCGGCGTCCACCTGGCGAAGATCGCCGAGGGTCGCTCGGACGCCGCGCCCACCGAGCACTACGTGGAGGCGGCCACGCTGGGCGGAGCCCGCGCCCTCGGCCGTGAGGACCTGGGCCGGATCGCCGTCGGCGCGCAGGCGGACCTGGTCGCCTTCTCCCTGGACGACATCCGCGACGGGGTCATGGACGACCCGGTGCGTACGTTCCTGCTCAACGGCACGGCGCGGCAGGCCACGAACTCGGTCGTCGCGGGCGACCCGGTGCTGGTCGACGGCGCGCTGCCCGGCACGGACCTGCCGCGGCTGGCGCGCGACGCCCAGGCGTTGTTCGAGAAGATGCGCGCGGCCTACAGCGAACGCGACACCGAGCGCCGGGACACCGGCACGCTCTTCCCGCCGACGTTCCCCGCGTTCCGTGCGCCCGGCTCCACCGCGCCCGAGGGCGGGTCGTGACACTCACGGCAGAACGCGCCGGGGCCGGGAGCGCCGCGCAGACGGAACGCGTCGGAGCCGGAACCGCCTCGCAGGTGGAGCGCACCGAGGAGCTGATCCGGGCCGGCATCCACTCCGGCGCGCACCCGCCCGACTCGCGGCTGCGGGAGCGCGAGTTGGCGGAGGCGCTCGGTGTCTCGCGGGTCCCGGTCCGCGAGGCGCTGATGCGGCTCGCGACCGAGGGGCTCGTCGAACTGGAGCCCCGCAGGGGCGCGCGGGTGCGCCGGCTGACCCTGCGGGATGTCGAGGAACTCTTCGATCTGCGCCTGAGCCTGGAGGTGTTCGCGGCGCGCCGCTCGGCGGAGCTCGTCGCGGACGGGGGCGACCACGACGGCCTGCGGACCGTGATGGCCGAGGCCGACGCGGCCACCCGCAGCGCGGACCAGGCCGGGATCGCGGCCGCCAACACGGCTTTCCACGCCGAGCTGATCACGATGACGGGCAACCGCCTCCTCCAGTCCTCGTTCCAGCGCTCGCTCGGCCTGATGCACTGGCTGTTCCGGATCACGGCCACCGAACGCGGCGCCGAACAGCACCGTGCCGAGCACGACCAGATCTGCCGGGCGATCGGCGACGGCCGGCCCCGCCTCGCCGAGGCGCTCACCTACGCGCACATCGATGTCCGAAGGGAGCCGGTGCTGCGGTCGTTGGCGAAGGTGCTGCCCGCGGAGTAGCCCGGGACGTGCCTCTACCTCCCGGGCCCACCCCCCGTTAGCATGTTCGAACTGCGACGATCACCCAGATCGTCGCAGTTGCCCGCAGCCCGAACCAAGCCACCAAGTCGGACAATTGAAGACCACACCACCTCCCATACCCGTGCCGCACCAGCGCGGCGCAGAGACCCGGCCGCCCGCCTGGCGACAGCCGCGCATCCTTTTGTGGATCGCGGCCGGTCTGGTGACGCTCGGCTTCCACATCGCCCTGGAGTTGGTGGCGCGCCGCTACGGGCAGCCGGGACCGATCACCGTAGAGGCCCAGGAGGTGATCTTCGCGCCGCACTCGGGGCCGCTGCTGTACGGCGGCCTGGCGCTCACGATGGTGGTGCTGACCTGGCGGCAGCGGCTGATCGCGCTGTGCACGGCCGTCGGCGTCGACATCGTGTTCGTGCTGGTGCGGTTGATCGTCGGCGCCGAGCTGAGCTTCGGCAACGGCGCGTTGTGGGTGATCCTCGGCGTCGCGGTCCTCGCCCTCGTACGCCGCACCGGCCGGGAGAGAGCGGTCCTCCTGAAGGGCTCGGGCCTCGGCCTGCTGCTGGTCTTCGGGCACAAGACGGGCGACACCTGGCTGCTCATCACGTCCAGGACCCGCCCGACGGTCCTCGACCAGTACGTGGCCACCGCCGATCACGCGCTCGCCAACCCTTCGTGGCTGGTCGGCCGGCTCGTCGAAGCCACCTCGCCGATCAGCAGCGGTTTCCTCCATCTCGTCTACGGCCAACTGCCCCTGGCCGCCGCCCTCGTCGGCCTCTACCAGCTGCGCCACGTGGCCGCGGAACGCCGTTTCCCGACCCACCACCTGGTGCGCACCTTCCTGGCCATCGGTCTCCTCGGGCCGGCCATCTACATGATCTTCCCGGTCGTCGGCCCGCTCTACGCCTTCGGCCCCGACGGCGGTCACTGGGCGGTGACGAACATCTGGCCGGACACCTTCCCGGCGATCGGCGTCCCGCACGCCTTCCCGTTCGACGAGATCACCCCGCGCAACTGCATGCCGAGCCTGCACACCGCGTGGGCCGTCTCGCTCTTCATCCACACCCGCGAGGGCTCCCGCGCCATGCGCTGGGCAGGCACCTTCTGGCTGGTCGGCACGCTCACCGCGACCCTGGGCTTCGGCTACCACTACGGCGTGGACCTGCTCGCCGGCACGGTCTTCGCCCTGTCCATCGAGGCCGCGATGCGCGCCTTCGCCCGCGGCTGGGACCACCACGCCACGCTGACGGTGAGCTACGGGACGGTCGTCTTCACCCTGCTGCTCGTCTCCTACCGCTACCTCCCGACCCACATGGCCGCCCACCCCTGGGCATTCGGCCCCCTGCTCCTCCTGCTGACGGGTTCCGTGGTCCTCCTCTACGTACGCACGGCACGCCAGTGGGGCCCACACGCCGCACCCCCGCCCCCGCCGCCGCGTCCGACGAAGGCGGGTTCGGCGGATCCGCAGCCGGAGCCGGCGTAGGGAGTGTTCGGGGGTGGGCGCGGGACATTCCGTCGAGGTACGCCCCGCGCCACCCCTGAGGCCGCGCAGCGAGAGCTGCCGCTCAGCCGGTGAACACCAGCGTGACGTTGTGGCCGCCGAAGCCGAAGGAGTTGGCCAGGGCCGCCTGCCACTTGCCTGAGCGGCACTCGCCGTGGACCACGTCGAGGTCCACGCGCGGGTCGAGTGTGTCGAGGTTGCGGGTGGCGGGCACCGTGCCGTCCCTGAGGGCGAGGAGGGCCGCCATCGCGCCCACCGTCCCAGACGCGCCCAGCATGTGACCGGTCATCGACTTGGTCGCCGTGACCGCGGCGTGCTTGCCGATCACGCGGCCGATCGCCTCGGCCTCCGCCACGTCACCGGACTCCGTGGAGGTGGCGTGGGCGTGCACGACGCCGATGTCCGCCGGGGCCACCTCGGCGTCGCGCAGCGCCAGTTGCATGGCGAAGGACTGGCCGTCCGCGTCGGACGCCGTGATGTGGTCGGCGCTCGACGTCACCGCGCTGCCGGCCAGCGTGCCGTGGGCGCGGGCGCCGCGGGCCCGCGCGAACTCGGGGCGTTCGAGCACCATCATCCCCACGCCCTCGCCCATGACGAACCCGGACCGCCCGGTGTCGAACGGGCGGGACACCGCCTCCGGCTCGTCGGACCGCGTCGACAGGGCCTTCATCTGGGCGAACGCCGCGAGCGTGAAGGGGTGCAGGCACGCCTCCACACCGCCGGCGACCACCACGTCCGCCCGCCCGGCGCGGATCAGGTCCTGCCCCATCGCGAGCGCCTCCGCCCCGGACGCACACGCGCTGACCGGGGTCCTGGCACCGCCCTTGGCGCCCAGGTCCATGCTCACCCAGGCCGCGGGTCCGTTCGGCATCAGCATGGGGACCGCGAACGGTGAGAGCCGGCGGGCTCCCGAGCGTTCGAAGATGTCGTCCTGCCCGAGCGTGGTGAGCACCCCTCCGGTGCCGGTGCCGATCACGACCGCGAGCCGTTCGGGCTCGACCTTCGGCGCGCCTGCGTTCTGCCACGCCTCGCGCGCGCCGAGAAGGGCCATCTGCTCACCGCGGTCCAGCTTCCTGGCCTCGGGCCGCGGCAGCAGCGAGGCCGGGTCCACCGTGAGCCCGGCCGCGACGTGCACGGGCAGCTCCGCGGCCCACTCCTCCTCCAGCAGCCGCACCCCGGACTTGCCGTCGAGCAGCCCCGCCCACGTCGCCGGCGCATCGGCTCCGAGCGGTGTCATCGCGCCGATACCCGTCACCTGCACATGACCGTTCCCAGTCACCTGAGCCTCCTCGCATTGTTCAGATGCTACATAGCTGTCGATCCACTCTCCCGGCGATCATGTCAACGATCAGGGGAGTTATCGGGCGAGGAGTCGACCGATTCCCCGGCGAGACATTGTTGGGTTGCCACAAGTGGCTCACAGCCATCTCCAGGGCCGCTCACCGCCCTGCCCCGTCGTCCGACCCCTTGATTTCCGAGATCGTACGTGCTCGGATTATCTCGGCAGGCGGGTTCGGAAGAACCTCCCGGCGACGCCCCCGCACGGCGTCCGCCGCGGCGATCCCGCACGCCTCCGCACCCTCCGCACCACCCGCACGTGCCCCGTACGTCCGCGCTCGCATCCCGGAGGAACACCCGATGTTCGACTTCTCGTCCGTCGACGTCCTCGACGCCTTCACCCGTGAACTGCAGTTGTGCAAGGTCCGCGAGGGAGAGCACGTCGTCGTGCTCTCCGAGCCCGGCAGCCGTGGCGACTACGTCGCCGCCGCGTTCGGCGCCGCCAAGAGCCTCGGCGCCCACGTCGTGTCCGCCACGGTCCCCGGCGGCAGCCCTGCCCCACTCCCCAGCACGCACACCGGCGCGGGCCCCGGCCTCGTGTCCGTCCTCAACGACACCGCCGCGCAAGAGCTGTTGAAGGCGGCCGACCTCGTCGTCGACCTGACCCGCGAGGGCTTCATCCACGCCCCGCTGCAACAGGACATCCTCAAGACCGGCACCCGCATCATCTTCGTCTGCGACGCCCCCGACGTCCTCATCCGCAACCTGCCGACCGGGCAGGACAAGGTACGCGTCCAGGAGGGCGTGGACCGGGTCCGCACCTCCTCCGTCATGCGCGTGACCTCCGAGGCCGGCACCGATCTGACGGTCCAACTGGCCAACAGCCACCCGGAGTTCCAGACCGGCTTCGCCGACGACCCGGGCCGCTGGGACCACTGGCCGAGCACGATGGTGCTGTGCTGGCCGGAGATCTCGGACGGTCGGATCGTGCTCGCCGAGGGCGACATCCTGCTGCCGTTCAAGGAGTACGTGCAGCGCCCCGTGACGCTCCATGTCTCTGGCGGCCACATCCAGGAGGTCAGCGGCGGCGCCGAGGCCAAGCTCCTGAACACCTTCTTCGAGGACTCGCACGACAAATGGGCCCGCAGCCTCTCCCACATGGGCTGGGGCCTGATGAAGTCCGCCGACTGGTTCGCCACCGCGATGTACGGCAAGGACGAGCTGATGGGCATGGACGCCCGCGCCTTCGCCGGCAACTTCCTGTGGTCCACGGGCCCGCACCCGCACCTCCAGCGCGACTCCTACGCCCATCTCGACATCGCGATGCGCGGTTGCACGGTCAGCCTCGACGGCACGGACGTCGTCACCGCAGGACACCTCGTCGAAGGCTGAACCCCGGTTCCCCCACCCTCAACGCCGCATCCCTGGAGGAGTCTTGCCTCTCAGCCAGTCCTACGAAGTCACCGTCGTCGGCGGCGGTCTCGGCGGCCTCACCGCCGCCCTGGCCCTGCGCCACAAGGGACTGCGCGTCACCGTCCTCGAACAGGCCGCCGAGCTCGGCGAGGTGGGCGCCGGCATCCAGACCGCGCCGAACGCCAGCCGCGTCCTGATGCGCCTCGGTCTGCGCAAGCAACTGGAGGCCATCCGTACCGAGCCGCAGGACCAGGTGCGCCGCCGCTGGCAGGACGGCAGCATCATCGGGCTCACCCCGCTCGGCCGCCGGGTCCAGGAGGAGTTCAACGCCCCGTACTGGCACTACCACCGCGCCGACCTGCACCGTACGATCCTCGACGCGTGCACCGACCCGACGGGTCCGGGCCCCGCCGTCGAGATCGTCACCGGGGCGCGCGTCGTGGAACTGGACCGTACGTCCCCGGACCGTCCCGTCGCGGTCACCGACGACGGAGCCCGGCACGAGGCCGACGTCCTGGTCGGCGCCGACGGCATCCACTCCCGCGTCCGCGACCTCATCGGCGCCGACGACACCCTGGTCTTCTCCGGCGACATGGCCTTCCGCACCCTGATCCCGGGCGAGTTGCTGCACGCCGACCCGGCCACCCGCTTCCTCTTCGACCGCTACCAGAGCACCATCTGGTACGGCCCCGGGCGGCACCTGGTGCACTACCTGATCCGCGGCGGCGAGTGGCTCAACATCGTCGGCTGCGTCCCGTGGAAGGACGAGTACGGCGAGAAGAAGACCTTCTCCGGCACCACCGAGATGCTCGTCGACTCCTACGAGAACTGGGACGACCGCGCCCCGGCCATGCTCGCCAAGGCCAAGGGCGACATCACCTGCTTCCCCCTCTACCACCGCCGCCGCGACCCGAACTGGATCGACGGCCGCGTGGCCCTCCTCGGTGACGCCTGCCACGCGATGCTCCCCTACCAGGCGCAGGGCGCCTCGCAGGCCATGGAGGACGGGGCAGTGCTCGCCGAGGAGCTGGGCGCGGTGACCCGCGACGGCATCGCCGGAGCACTCCAGCGCTACGTCAACCGCCGCGCCCGGCACGCCGGGATGGTGCAGCAGGCCTCGCTGCGCAACCAGGTCTTCTACCGCTTCCCCGACGGCCCCGACCAGCAGGCCCGCGACGCCAAGCTCGGCGAGCGCTACGACGGCGAGTCCGACGTCTCCTACGACTGGCTGTGGCGCGGCACCCCGCTGGACACGTCCGACGACGAGGCCTTCGCCTACCGCCACCACCACTGAGCCGACCATCTCCGGAGGACCCGTGCCCACCCCGTACGACCCCGCCACCGACCGCGTCTACGAGCGCGCCGGATTCGGCGCCGCCGTGGCCCGCGGCAACCGCCCCGCCCTGATCGTGGTCGACCTGACCCGCGGCTTCACCGAGCCGGACTTCGCCACCGGCAGCGATCTGTCCGCCCCCGTCGAGGCCACGGCGGAGCTGGTGCGCGCGGCCCGCGCCGGCGGCGTACCCGTGGTGTGGACGGTCATCGCCTACACGGCCGCCGAGGCCGAGGCCGACGCGATCACCTGGCTCGCCAAGGCGCCCGGCATGCGGGCCCTGCGCGAGGGCGGCGAGGCCGTCGCCCTGGACCCCCGGCTGCCGTACGAGGACGGGGACCAGTTCATCGTGAAGAAGGGCGCGTCCGCGTTCTTCGGCACCGCGCTGGCCTCCCTGCTCACCGGCCTCGGCTGCGACACGGCGGTCGTGTGCGGCGCCACGACGAGCGGCTGCGTGCGCGCCACGGCGGTGGACGCGGTGCAGTACGGCTGGCCGGTGCTCGTGCCCGCCGAGGCGTGCGGCGACCGGGCCGCGGGTCCGCACGAGGCGGCGCTCTTCGACATCCAGGCCAAGTACGGGGATGTCGTGGGCCACGAGGACATGGTGAAGTACCTGACGACGAAGGGAGTTTGAGATCATGGACGCGTCTTCCGGAGCCGCGCAGGATGCCGCACACGACCGCGAGGCTCGACGGCCGGAGCGTTTCCTGACACAGCCGGGCCTCGCGGACCTCGCCGACGTCCCGGCCGTCAGCCGCTGGGTCCGCAGCGGGGACGTGCGGCTGCACGTCCTGGACTACGGCGGCGTCGGCGTCCCCCTGCTGATCCTGCCCGGCATCACCAGCCCGGCGGTCACCATGGACTTCGTCGCCCGTGAACTCACCGACCTGGCACGGCCGTTGGTCCTCGACATCCGCGGCCGGGGGCTCAGCGACGACGCCGAGGACCACGGTCTCAACGCCCTGGCCGCCGACACGGAAGCCGTGATCCAGCAGCTGGAGCTGGCGGACCCCGTGCTGTTCGGCCACTCCATGGGGGCCCGGATCGCCGCCGCCACGGCGGTGCGGGGCCAGGTCCCGCTCGGCGGAACGCTGTTGGTGGATCCGCCGATGAGCGGCCCCGGCCGGGGCCCTTACCCGACCACGCTCGCCGCCTTCACGCGCCAGCTGACGCAGGCCCGGCGCGGCACGGACGCCGACGAGGTCGGCGGCTTCTGGCCGACCTGGCCGCGCCGGGAGCTGGAGCTGCGGGCACGCTGGCTCGCCAGCTGCTCCCTGGAGGCGATCGAGCGCGCCCACCGGGGCTTCGAGAGCGAGGACTTCTTCGCCTGGTGGCCCCGGGTGCCGGGTCCAACGACGCTGCTGTACGGGGCGAACAGCCCGGTCGTCACCGCCGAGGGCGCCGCGGAGGCCGCCGCCACCAACCCGGCGGCGCGCATGGTCCGCATCCCGGCCGCGGGACATATGGTCTTCTGGGACAACCCGGCACCGGCCCTGGACCTGCTGCGCACCGCGCTGCGGCGGACCCTCTTCCCGGAGTCGGACGCCCCAACGATCCCTCCACACGACAGCGGTGCCATGACCTCGCCCTCCACCCCCGACCGGGCCGACAACGTCGCCACGCCCGACGAACTGAGCCACGCCCCGGGCTTCCTGGCCCGCCGGCTGCACCAGGCGTACCTCGCCGCCTGGCTGCACGACGTCGACGCGACGCTGACCGGGCCACAGTTCGCCGTCCTGCAGATCACCGGCGAGAACCCCGGCTGCGACCAGCGTTCCATCGCCGACCTGGTCGCGCTCGACACCTCGACGATGGCCGACGTCGCCCGCCGCCTGGAGAACCGGGGCCTGCTGTCCCGCACCCCCTCCCCCGCCGACGCACGGCGCAAGCTCCTCAACCTGACCGAGGAGGGCCGCGCCACCGTGCAAGACGCGAACCTGCGGGCCCGCAAGCTCGACGAGGAGCTGCTGCGGCCGATCCCGGCGGAGCAGCGCGCCGACGTCCTGCGCCACCTGGCGGTCCTCGCCGACCACTGGGAGCGGCTCGGCCAGGAGCACTGACACCTCCGTAACCGACCCGCCCGAAGAGCACCCGTAGGCCCCGCCTTCCTCAGGCATGCCTCAAAACTTGGAGCGAACCGTGCCGGACCACCACATAGGGATGATCGTCCCCAGCTCGAACCTCACGATGGAGACCGAACTCCCCCGCCTGATGCGGACCCGCGAGGCCGTCTCCCCCGAGGACCGCTTCGTCTTCCACAGCAGCCGGATGCGCATGAAGCACGTCACCCCCGAAGAGCTGCGGGCGATGAACGCGCAGACGGAGCGCGCCGTCCTGGAGCTGGCCGACGCCCGGCCCGACGTCGTGGCCACGGCCTGCCTCGTCGCCATCATGGCGCAGGGGCCTGGCCACCACTGCACGGCCGAGGACGAGATCAAGGACGTGCTGCGCGGCCAGGAGGCGCTGGTCCCCGTGGTTTCCAGCGCGGGCGCGCTGCTCGACGGGATCGCCGCGCTCGGCGCGAAGAAGGTCGCCATCGTGACGCCCTACATGAAGCCGCTGACCCGCAAGGTCGCCGAGTACATCGAGGACGCGGGCGTCGAGGTGGTCGACGCGCTGAGCCTGGAGGTGCCGGACAACCTGGCCGTCGCCCGGCTCGATCCGCAGGACCTGCGCGAGCACTACAAGCGCCTGAAGCTCGGCGACGCGGAGGCGCTGGTGCTGTCCGCGTGCGTACAGATGCCGTCGCTTCCGGCGATCCAGCCGGTCGAGGACGAGTTGGGGCTCCCGGTCCTGTCCGCGGCCACCGCCACGGCATTCCGGATCCTGTCCGAGCTGGGCCTGCCGCCGCTGGCACCGAACGCGGGCAGCCTGCTGGCTGACCCCACCGCGTCGTGAAACCACCGCGTTAACTCCGCGCGCGACCCCTTGCCAAGGGGAATCGTACGTGCTCGGATTACCTTCATTCCCGCTCCCCCAGCCTCACTGGCAACTCAGGCACCTCCCGTCGCAGTTCGTCCCCCGACACGACCCTGTGGAGCGCACATGAGAACAGGCGATCAGATCGTTCAGGATCTCCCCTGGAGATGGAACGTCCAGGGAAAGATCTTCATCATCGGAGGTCTCGGTTACCTCTTCGACGCGTACGACATCGCCCTGAACGGCTTCCTCATGCCGCTCCTGGGCCAGCACTTCGACCTCTCCCTCGGCTCCCGAGGGCTCGTCGCCACCGCCAATTTGGTGGGCATGGCCGTCGGTGCCATCGCCTGGGGCGCGGTCGCCGACCGGATCGGCCGCAAGAAGGCCTTCAGTGTCACCCTGCTGATCTTCGCCCTGTTCTCGGTCCTGGGCGCGCTCTCCCCGACGTACCCGGTCTTCCTGGCGCTTCGCTTCCTCGCGGGTGTCGGGCTCGGTGGCTGCATACCGGTCGACTACGCGCTGGTGGGCGAGTTCTCCCCGCGCAAGTACCGGGGCCGGATCCTCACCGCGCTCGACGCCTGGTGGCCCGTGGGTGTGACCCTGTGCGGCCTCGTGTCCACGGGGATGCTGTCCCTCGACGGCAACTGGCGGTGGATGCTCGCCACGATGGTGCTGCCGGCGCTGCTGCTCTTCTGGGCGCGGCGCGGCATCCCCGAGTCACCCATCTACCTCACCAAGAAGGGCCGTGAGGCCGAGGCGCGGGCCGTCATCGACGAGCTGGTGGCCCGCACGGGCGCGCCCGTCGAGCCGTACGTCATTCCCGAGCCGGTCCCGGACGAGGGCCCGCGCGGCGTGGCCGCGGCCGCTCAACAGCTGCGCAACATCTGGACGTTCAGCCCGCGCATCACCTCGGCGGCCTGGCTGCTGTTCGCCACCATCATGCTCGTGTACTACGCGGCGCTGAGCTGGATGCCTTCGATCCTCAAGGAGGAGGGCCAGGGTGACACCGCCGCGTTCATGAGCACGACACTGATGAGCGGCGTGGGCATCGTCGGTGTCCTCGCCTCGACGGCCCTGGTCGATCTGGTCGGCCGCAAGTGGCTGATCGGTGTCTCGGCCCCGGTCGCCTCGCTCGCCCTCGTCATCTTCGCGATCGTGCGGGACATGCCGACCGGCTCGGTCGTGACCATCGGTGTGTTCGGCTTCCTCGCCCAGCTCGCCATCCCCGCCCTGTACGCGTACGTCTCCGAGCTCTACCCGACCGAACTGCGGGCCAGCGGCTTCGGCTGGGCGTCCTCGGTCAGCCGGGCGCTCACCGGTTTCGCGCCGCTGTTCTTCGGCTCGGTGCTGTGGCCGCTGCTGGGCCTTCCGTTGACGTTCGCGGTGCTCGGCGCGGCCGTGCTCCTCGCCGTCGGCTGGATGGCCGTGGCGGCGCCGGAGACGAAGGGCCGGGAACTGGACGACACGGACCCCGACGGCGACGGCGGCCCGTCGCCGCACCACGCACACCAGGAAGAGCAGAAAGACCAGGAGAACCATGAAACCAGCCCCCTTCGGCTATCACAGGGCTCGTGACGTCGACGGCGCCACCCGGCTCCTGGCCGAGCTCGGCGACGACGCGAAGGTCATCGCCGGCGGTCAGAGCCTGGTCGCCATGATGAACTTCCGGCTCGCACGGCCCGGTCACCTGGTCGACATCGCCGGCCTGCGCGAACTCGACGCTATGCGCCGTGACACCTCGGGCGCCCTGCGCATCGGGGCGCTCACCACCCATCACACGGTGGAGAGCGACCCGGAGAGTGTGCTCGGCCGGGAGTTCGCGGTGCTGCGCGAGAGCATGCGGTGGATCGGGCACCTGCCCATCCGTACGCGGGGCACCATCGGCGGCAGCATCGCGCACGCCGACGCCACCGCCGAGTGGTGTCTTCTCGCCCTCGCGCTGCGGGCGGAGTTCGTGGCCCGCGGCCCGCGTGGCGAGCGCCGTATCGCGGCCGGGGACTTCTTCCTCGGCTACTACACCAGCGTGCTCGACCCCGACGAACTACTGGTCGAGATCGTCTTCCCGCGCCCCGCACCGCACGCCGCGCTCACCGAGTTCGCCGAGCGTCAGGGCGACTTCGCGCTGGTGTCCGCCGCCGTGGACCTGGATGTGGAGGGCGGTTCGGTGCACGGCGGCCGGGTGGCGCTCGGCGGTGTTGCCGCCTCGGTCGTCCGGGTGCCGGACGCGGAGGCGGTCCTCGCGGCCGGCGGCACCTTCGCCGACTGCGCGCAGGCCGCTGCCGAGGCCGTCGAGCCGCCGTCGGACGCCTCGGGCAGCGCGCACTACCGCAAGCAGCTCGTCCGCACGCTCGTCCTGCGTGCCTGTGAGGAGGCGATGAGCCGATGACACACCCGGCAGACACCAAAGGGCAGTTGACCGGCCGGTCGGTGGCACGCCGCGAGGACCCGCGGCTGCTGTCCGGGCGCGGCCGGTTCGTCGACGACATCGCGCTGCCCGGCATGCTGCACGCCCAGTTCGTGCGCAGCACGGTCGCCCACGGCGAGCTCGCCTCGGTCGACCTGACGGCGGTGCGCGAGGTGCCTGGCGTGGTCGCGGCCTTCACCGCCGAGGACCTGGACCTGACCGACATCACCGCCGAACTCGGCCGCCCGCGCTCGGAGTTCGTGCCCACCGCGATGCCGGTCCTCGCCCGCGACCGGGTGCGTTACGTCGGCGAGCCCGTCGCCATCGTGGTGGCACGGGACGCGTACGCGGCGGAGGACGGGCTGGAGGCGGCCAAGGTCCGCTACACGACGCTGCCCCCGGTGACCTGCGAGGACGAGGCGCTGGCGCCCGGCGCGCCGCTCGTCCACGAGGAGGCCGTGCGCAACACCCTGGTCGATGTCTCGCTGTTCGCCGCGGAGGGCATCGACGAGGTCTTCGACACGGCGCACCGTGTCGTGCGGGTCGAGTCCCGGACCGGCCGGCAGAACGCCCTGCCGCTGGAGACGCGGGGCGCGGTCGCCCACTGGGACGACCGGGAGGAGCAGCTCGTCCTCAACACCTGCACCCAGGTCCCGCACCAGGTCAGGACGGTGGCCTCGCGGTGCCTGCGGCTGGACGAGCGGGCGGTGCGGGTCGTCGTGCCCGACATGGGCGGCGGCTTCGGCCAGAAGTGCGTCGTGGGCCGCGAGGAGATCGCCGCGGCCGCCGCCGCACTGCGGCTGCGGCGGCCGGTGAAGTGGATCGAGGACCGCAAGGACGCGCTCTCCGCCTCGTTCCTCGCCCGCGAGCAGCACTACGACGTGCGGGCCGCCTTCGACGCCGACGGACACATCCTCGGTCTCGACGCGGACGTGGTGTGCGACATGGGTGCGTACTCCTGCTACCCGTTCACCGCCGGCATCGAGCCGCTGATGGCCTCGGCGGAGATGCCGGGCGTCTACAAGGTGCCCGCCTACCGGGTGCGCGGCCGGGCCGTCACCACCAACAAGGCGCCCACCGCCCCGTACCGGGGAGTGAGCCGCCCGCAGTACGTGATGGTGATGGAGCGTCTCTTCGAGCGCGCGGCACGGGAGTTGGGCCTCGACGCGGTCGAGATCCGTCGCCGCAACGTCATCACCGAGTTCCCGTACACGGGCGTCAACAACATCACGTACGACCCGGGCTCCTATCTGGAGTCGCTCGACCTGTGCGAGCGGCTCGTCAAGGACGAGGGCTGGTACGAGAAGCGGGAGGCCGCCGCGGCCGAGGGCCGGTTCCTCGGTATCGGGTACTCCTGCTTCAGCGAGCGCACCGGCTACGGGTCGACGGCCTTCGCCCAGCGCAAGATGCAGGTCGTCCCCGGCTTCGACATCTCCGAGGTACGGATGGACACCAGTGGAGCGGTCACCGTCACCAGCGGCACGATGAGCCACGGGCAGAGCCACGAGACGACGTTCGCGCAGATCGTCGCGGACGAACTGGGCCTGGACCTCGGCAAGGTGAAGCTGCATCAGGGCGACACCGACCGGGTCACGTACGGCTACGGCACGTTCGCCAGCCGCTCCGTCACCATCGGCGGCAGCGCGGTGCGGATCGCCGCGGCCAAGCTGGGCGAGAAGCTGCGCCGGATCGCGGCGGCCCTGTGGGAGTGCGAGCCGGGCGAGGTGACCCCGACACATGGCGGCGTGCGGCGCACGGACGGCAGTGTGTTCACGTACGAGGAACTGGCCGACGTCGCGTATCTGCGCGCACATCTCCTCCCCCGCGACATCGAGCCGGGGCTGAGCGCCACCGCCACCTTCGACGTGTTCAACGACGGCACCTTCTCCAACGCCACCCACGCCGTGGTCGTCGAACTCCACCAGGGCACCGGGCAGGTCGAGATCCTGCGGTACGTGTGCGTGGAGGACTGCGGCGTCGCCATCAACCCGCAGGTCGTGGAGGGGCAGTGCCGGGGCGGCATCGCCCAGGGCATCGCGGGCGCGCTCTTCGAGCAGGTGACGTACGACGCGCAGGGCGAGCCCTCGGCGACCAGCTTCATGGACTACAAGGTGCCCACCGCCCACGAGATCCCCGACGTGCTCATCCACCACCTCGAAACGCCGTGCGCCTTCAACGAGACCGGTGCCAAGGGCGCGGGCGAGGGCGGCACCATCGGCGCGCCCGCCGCGGTCCTCAACGCCGTCAACGACGCGCTGCGCCCCACCGGAGTGGAACTGGACCACACCCCCGTGACGCCGGAGACCGTGCACCGCGCCCTGAATCTGGAGCCCTCCTCATGACCACCACACCGGACAACCTGCTGCTGCTCGCCCTGAACGTGAACGGCGAGGAGCACGAGGTGCTCACCGAGCCGCGCCGCACCCTCGTCGACGTGCTCCGCCACGATCTGCGCCTGACCGGCACCCATGTCGGCTGCGAGCACGGCATCTGCGGGGCGTGCACGGTCCTGGTGGACGAGCGGCCGGCGCGGGCATGCCTGATGTTCGCCGCGCAGGCCGAGGGCGCCCGGATCCGCACGGTCGAGTCCCTCGCGGATCCCGCGACCGGTGAACTCAACGATTTGCAGCGGTCGTTCACCGAACACCATGGCTTGCAGTGCGGCTTCTGCACACCCGGTTTCCTGATGCTCGCGGACGGCTTCCTCGCCGAGCGTCCGGAGGCGACCAAGGAGGAGATCCGCGAGGTCGTGGCCGCCAACCTGTGCCGGTGCACCGGCTACCAGACCATCGTCGAGGCCATCGACTCCTGCGCCACGGCCCGCCGCGCCGGCTGCGCCAAGACCTGCACCACCATCGAGGAGACAGCATGCAGCTGACCAACACCGTCGTCGTCAACGCCGCCCCGGACGCGGTGTTCGCGCTCGTCAGCGACGTCGAGAAGGTGGCGTCCTGCATGCCGGGCGCCGCCCTCGACGGCCGGGACGGCGACACCTGGCGCGGCGCCGTCAAGGTCAAGGTGGGCCCGATCAGCGCCGCGTACGCGGGGACCGTGCGCTTCCTTGAGGTCGACGCGGAGAAGCGCCGCCTGCGCGTGCACGCGAGCGGCGCCGACACCCACGGCAACGGCGACGCCGAGGCCGAGGTGATCCTCGACATCGGCGAGGACCCGGCGGGCGCGCGCCTCGAACTCGGCACAGACCTGCTGATCCGCGGCAAGCTGGCCCAGTTCGGCAAGGGTGCGATCGCCACGGTCTCGGACCGGATCCTTCAGCAGTTCGCGCAGAACCTCGGGAATCTGCTGCTTGACCAGGGGCCCGGCGCGGCCGCCTCCCCCGCTGCCGTGTCACAGCACGCCGCCACGACCACGACCGCCCCACCCGCTACGGCTGCCCCGGCGCCCGCCGAACTCGACGGACTCTCGCTCGTCGCGGGGCCCCTCCTGGCCAAGTACGGCCCGGTCGCCGCGGGTCTCGCCGTCGGACTGTTCCAGGGCTGGATGCTCGGCAAGCTGCGGGCCCAGTCCGCCCAGCTGAAGGACCTGCGCCGCCAAGGGTGACCCGGGCGTACGGTCACCTGCCGTACGCCGCCGCCTCCCGCGCGGCCGTCTGCAACAGCGGCACCATGTCGTGGAGTTCCTCGCGGCCCGTGAGGACGACGGCCGCACCGAGCGAGAGGGCGAGCTGGGGCGGCCCGGCGTCCGGGTCGGTGACGGGGACGCACACGGCGATGGAGCGGACCCCGCGCTCGTTCTCCTCCTCGGCGTGCGCCCAGCCGAGTTTGCGGACCCGGTCCAGTTCCGCGCGCAGCTCGTCCGGATCGCTGAGCGTGTTGGGCGCGCTGCGCGGCAGCGGGCCCGCCAGCAGGCGCTCCCGGTCGGCCTCGGGCCTGGCGGCGACCAGGGCCTTGCCCATCGAGGTGGCGTGCCAGGGGTTGCGGGTGCCCTCGTCGCTGCGCAGTTGCAGGTGCTGGCTGCCCTGCACGGAGCGGACGAGGAGGACCTGGTCGCCGTCTAGGATGCCCGCGATGACCACCAGGCCCGTGCGCTCCGCCAACTGCCGCATGGGACCCAGCAGATGGTTGAACCCGGCCGGTGTCCGGTGGAAGCCGTGCGCCAGCTCCAGGGCGCGCAGCCCCAGGGCGTAGGTGCGGGCGCTGGAGTCGTGGACGACGAAGCCCTCTTCGGTCATCCGGGCGAGCAGCCGGTGGGCGCTGCTCACCGGCAGTTCCGCGGCGCGCGCCGCCGCGCTGACGCCGAGCCCCTCGGGGTGCCGGGAGAGCGTCGTCAGGAGCCGGAGCCCGCGGCCGAGCATGTCATCGGCCATCGTTCACGCCCTCCCCCACCTGTGGATTCGTCGCCGAGTCGGTTGCTCGGTCGCTGCCGAAGCTTACGCGGCGTGCTCTTCGCCGACCTTGGCAGCCGGTGCGGTCGGGGTCCCGAGCTCCTTGGGCCGCCGTACGAAGGCCATCAGCCCGGCCGAGACGAGCGTGCCGACCGCCATGACGGCGAAGGCGCCCATGTCGCCCATGGAGCTGCCGCGGATCCATCCGACGAGGTACGTGCCGACGAACGAGCCCAGCGCGCCGAAGGAGTTGACGAGGGCGACGGCCGCACCGGAGACGTTCTTGGGCGCCTGGTCGGCGACGAGCGCGAAGTACGGCCCGTAGGGCGCGTACAGGCACAGGCCGGCGACGATCAGGAGCACGAAGGACATCGCGAACGAGGAGTGCGCGAGGTAGGAGCCGTACAACGTGACGGCCGCGACCACCAGCCAGGGCCAGATGGCCACCCGGCGCCTGCCGCTGCGGTCGGAGAGCTGGGAGTTGACGAGCATGGCGATGGAGGCGAAGAGGTACGGGACCGCGGAGAGCAGTCCGGTGGCGCCGATGCCCTGCCCGGAGGCCTCCTTGATGATGGAGGGCAGCCAGAACACGAAGCCGTACACGCCGATCGACCAGCAGAAGTACTGGGCGGCGAGGATGAGCACCGGGCGCGAGGAGAGCACCTTGCGGTACTCGGCGGTGCGGGCCACGGGGACGGTCGGTTCCTTCGCCAACTCCGCGTCCAGCTCGGCCCGTTCGTGCTCGGGCAGCCATGCGGCCTCCGAGGGGTGATCCTTGATCATCTTGAGGCAGAGCAGGCCCCACAGCACGGCCGGAACGCCCTCGATGATGAACATCTCGCGCCAGCTGGTGGCCTCGATGAGCAGCCCGGAGACGGCGGAGAGCCACATCACGGTGACGGGGTTGCCCAGGATGAGGAAGGTGTTGGCGCGCCCGCGCTCGCGCTGGGTGAACCAGCGGCCGAGCAGCATCACCATCGACGGCATGACCGCGCCCTCGACCACGCCGAGCAGGAAGCGGACGGCGACGAGGAGTGTCGGGCTGTGCAGGAGCCCCTGGACGGCGGCGAGCAGCCCCCAGGCGATGGTCGAGTACGCGACGAGGCGGCGGGCGCTGCGGCGCTCGGCGTAGATGGTGCCGGGGATCTGGAAGAAGAAGTAGCCCAGGAAGAAGGAGGCGGCGACGAGCGCGTCCATGCCGCTGGACATGTGGAGGTCGTCGGCCATGCCGCCGGCCGAGCCGATCGAGTAGTTCGAGCGGTCCAGATACGCCAGCGAGTAGGTGACGAACGCGATCGGGATCATGTGCCTGGTCCGCGTGGACGACCAGAATCCACTGCCGCGTGCGGCGCGGGACGACGTCGCTGTCATCCGTCACACCTCCTGTTTTCCGTGAGGGTTTCCGAGACACTTTTCCGTGGGGTGGAAAGTGTTCTGTGGGACGGAAAGACGTTAGGGTCGGGACGTCTCCAGGTCAACAGCCTTGACGCAGCCGCGATTTACCGCGCTTCGGACAATGCCGCCAGGAAAGGTGCAGGTATGCCCACCCACGACTCCCCTCGCATGTCCCCCCACATCGGCCGCCGTTCCGAGGCCCCTGATGTGCTGGTGCCCTGGCCCGGACTCGACCGCGCGCACGGCGCCTGGCCGGACGGTGTGCGCGTGCACGTGTGGGACGGGGTGTCTCCGGTCGGCCTCGACACCGAGCAGCTCGCCCGGATCGGCTACTGGGTCATGCCGTACGCGACGCCCGAGGCCACGAAGCTGCTCCCCGAGCTGTCGGGGCTGCGCGCCGTGCAGTCGCTGAGCGCCGGCGTGGAGAAGCTGCGGCCGTTGCTGCCCGAGGGGGTGGCGCTGCACAACGGACGCGGACTGCACGACGCCAGCGCCGCCGAGCACGCCCTCGCGCTGACGCTGGCCGCGCAGCGCGACCTGCCGCGCTGGGTGCGCGATCAGGACGGGGGCCGCTGGGAGCCGCACTTCACGCGCTCCCTCGCGGACTCGCGGGTGGCGATCGTGGGCTACGGATCCATCGGCGCGGCGCTCGAACAGCGACTGCTCGCGTGCGAGGCCACCGTCGTGCGCGTGGCCCGCCGCGCCCGCCCCGACAGCGACGTCCACGCGGTCACGGACCTGCCGGAGCTGCTGCCCACGGTGGACATCGCGGTGCTGGTACTGCCCGAGAACCCGTCCACGGTGGGTCTGTTCGGGGCGGTCGAACTCGCCGCGCTGCCCGACGACGCGCTCGTCGTCAACATCGGCCGGGGCCGCACCTTGGACCCCGACGCGCTCCTCGCCGAGACCCGCACCGGCCGGCTCCGTGCGGCCCTCGACGTCACGTCCCCCGAGCCGCTCCCCGCCGACCACCCGCTGCGCGCGCAGCCGGGCGTCCTCATCACTCCGCACGTCGGCGGCGGCTCGGCGACGTTCCGGCCGCGCGCCGAGCGCCTGATCGTCGAGCAGGTGCGCCGCTGGGCGGACGGCGAGCCACTGGTCAACGAGATGCAGTAGACACGGACGCCGGGGCCGCGCCCCGAAGACACCCGTCGAGCACACGACACACCTGATTCCTGCTGGTCACCCCGGCGCCGCTGCCGCGCGCCGGGGTCCGGCCATGCCCGTTTTCATACCCCTGGGGGTAATCATGCACGGTGGATGACATACCCCCAGGGGTAACCCTTCCGGACTCGTCGCACCGAAGGAGCAGGACGCCGAGTTCTTCGTCGACACCATCGAGCTGCCGGGCCTCGGCAATCGCAGCTACCTGGCCGGGGGCGCCGCCACCGCGGTCGCGGTCGACCCGCCCCGGGACATCGACCAGGTGATCGTGGCGGCCGCCCGCCGAGGTGTGCGCAACTCGGCGGGGTGACCGGGTTCCTCGGCGTGGGCGGCGGTTTCCTGGCCGTACCGGCGCTCGTCGGTGTGCTCGGCCTGAGGATGCGGCAGGCGGTCGGCACCAGCCTGCTCGTCATCGTCGTCAACTCGCTCGCGGCCCTCGCGGCCCGCACCGGCGCCGCCGACCTGCGCTGGGCGGTCATCGCCCCGTTCGCGGGCGCGGCGGTCCTCGGCGCCTGGGACGGCAAGCGGCTCGCCGCCCGCGTCACCGGGAACACCCTGCAACGCGTCTTCGCCTTCGTCCTGTTGGCGGTGGCGGCGTTCATGCTCGTCGACGCGGTGGCGTGACCGGCCCGCCCCGCTCAGCCCTCCAGACCAGAGTTCAGGAGCCGCCCCAGCGGCTTGCGTGCGGCGATCAGCGCGACGCCGATCCCGATGCCGCACACGGCCGTGATCGTGAAGTACGAGGCGTTGTCGATCGCCGTGAACAGCTGGCCGAGCAGGCCCGCGAGCGAGGAACCCAGGGCGAGCGTCAGGAAGTTGAGGCCGACCATCTGGGAGCGGAAGGTCGCCGGGCCGATACGGGTGGCGAGGGACAGCCCGATGGGGCCGACGAAGACCTCCGAGGAACCGGCCGCCGCCATGAACACGAGGATGAGGAACAGCGGGATCTCCGCGTTGCCCGTGGCCTCGGACAGCACCAGCAGGAACAGGTAGGCGCAGCCGATCTGGGTCAGTCCGATGGCCACCTTGGTCACCGGTCCGGGCTGCCGCTCCCCAAGGCGGGTCCACAGCCGCGCGATCAGCGGCGTGATGAGCACCGCGGCGAGCGGGCTGACCGTGGTGATCCAGGCGACGGGGAAGGTCCAGCCGCCGATGTGCAGGTCGATGCGTTCGGTGATGAGGATCGAGATCGCCGTGAACTTCTGGAAGAGGAAGCCGAAGTAGATCCCGGACGCCAGGAACAGCGGGAGATAGCCGAGGACGCGCCGTCGCTCGTCGCGGCCGACCGCCTTCGACGTGGTCATCGTCAGGAAGTAGACCGCAGCGGCCACGAGCGCGGCCACGGTCACCACCGTGGACAGGTTCTCCGCCCGCAGCAGCCCCGCGCCGACCGCGCCACCGACCACCGCGAGGAAGCCGACCGCCACGAGCGCGGCCAGCGGCCGACGGCCCGCCAGGAGCGGGTTGTTGACGGTGTGGGCCCGCGCGGGCAGATGCTTCATCGACACGAGGTACTGGATCAGGGCGCCGGCCATCCCGATCGCCGCGAGCCCGAAGCCGTAGTGGAAGCCGAGCTCGTTCTGCGCGAGCCCTGTGGTGAGCGGGCCGACCACCGCGCCGATGTTGATGGCCATGTAAAAGTACGTGAATCCGGCGTCGCGGTAGCGTTCGTCGGGGTGCTGGTCCAGGACGAAGCCCACGATCGACGTGATGTTCGTCTTCAGCGCGCCGGTGCCGAGCACGATGCACACCAGTCCGGCCGCGAGCCCGGTGAGGCCCGGGGCGAAGGCGAGCACCACGTGTCCGGCGGTGATGACCACGGCGCCGTACAGCACCATGTTCCGCGGGCTGACGAGCCGGTCGCCCAGCCAGGAGCCGAGGATCTGCGAGAGGTACACGGCGCCGCCGTACGCGCCGACGATGCCGGAGGCGACCGCCGGGTCGAGGGCGAGGCCACCGTCGGCCACCTTGTAGAGCAGGTAGAAGGAGAGGATGCCCTGCAGGCCGTAGAAGGAATAGCGTTCCCACAGCTCGGTGAAGGCCATGCTCCACAGGCCGCGCCGCAGGGAAGGGGTGTCGCTCGGTTCCTGGTGGGTGTCCTGGTGAACTGCCGTGTTGGGGGCGGACGTTCCGGTCATTCGCTGAGTCCTGCCAATCTCGAGCCGGCGCGGGCGATCAGTGACGTGCTCCGGGAGTGCCGCTTCTCCTCCCAGCGATCGGCGACACCGAACAGCCGGTACATCGCGTGGACGCCGATCCAGCGCAGCGGCTCGGGTTCCCAGTGGCCGGAGTCGTGGTCGTTCCACGGCAGCCGTGTCAGGTCGGTGTCCCGTCCCTCGGCGCGGTCCAGGAGGGTGCGGGCGGCGAGCTGGGTGGCCGTGACACCGTGTCCGGCGAAGCCGCGGACCACGCCGATGCGTGTGGCCGGGTCGAAGGTGACACCGGCACACCAGTCGCGGGTCACCCCGATCGCGCCGCGCCAGGCATGGTCGACGGTGAACCGCACGTCGGGGAAGAAGAGTTGGAGCCGCTCGCTCAGGGTGCGCACCGTGCGGGCGTCCACGCGGCCCTCTCCGGGCGTCCCGGAGTTGAACGCGTAGGGCGTGCCGCGGTCACCGATGGCGATACGGCCGTCCTCGGTGCGCTGGGCGTAGACGAAGGTGTGGGCGGCGTCGCCCAGGCACTCACGACCCTGCCAGCCGATCCGCTCCCACACGTCGTCGGGGAGCCGATTGGTCACGATCATCGAGGAGTTGACCGGGATGACCTCGCGGGCGCCGAGCGCGGGGACGTCGCTCTCGACCTGCCCCGAGTACGCCTCCAGGCACGTCAGGACCGTGGTGGCGCGCACGGTGCCGCGCGCCGTGGTGACGGCGCCGGGCGCGATGCGGGTGGCGCGGGTGTGTTCCAGGATGCGTACCCCCTTGGCGGTCACGACGTCGGCGAGGCCGTGGACGAGCTTGGCGGGGTCGACGCGCGCCGTGGTACGGGTGTACAGGCCGCCGAGCGCGGGACCGATGGCGATGCGCCGCTTGACCGCGTCGGCGTCGAGGAGTTCGAGGTCGTCGGCGCGGTAGCCGTTCGCCAGGTCGGCGGTGTGGGTGAGTTCGAGGCGCTTCATCGCGGCGGGGGTGGTGGCGACGCGCAGGTGTCCGCCGCGGCGCTGGTCCGCCTTGATGTCCTCTTGGTCGAGGACACGGAGGACGTCGTCGACGGCGCCGTCCATCGCTCGCTGGAACGCGGCGACGGCGGCGGCGCCGTCCTCGCCCCGCTTGCGTGCGGCCTTCGCGTAGACGGCGCGGTTGCCGGGGATGAGCGGGGAGAGCCAGCCGCCGTTACGGCCCGAGGCTCCGTAGCCGACCTCTTCGGCCTCCAGGACGGTGATCTTCGCGGTGGGATTTCGCAGGACGGCGTGGTAGGCGGCCCAGAGACCGGTGAGGCCCCCGCCGACGATGACGAAGTCCTGTGTCTCTTCCGGGAGTTGCCGCTCGTGTTCAGGAGGGGTTCCCGCGGAACGGGACGCCTTCATCCAGTGCGATATCTCGCCGTTGCGGTAGGCGGTCGCGGATGTCATGGGTGGCTCCTTCGTGCGCGTTCGGGCGCTCAGTAGGTGGGAGGCGCCATCGCCCACAGGACCCTGGCCTCGTCCGTACCCGTGGCCTCGGCGACGCGGTGCGGGTCGCTGCTGCGGTAGTGGATGGAGTCGAGGGCGGACAGCCGGTGGTGCCGGCCGCGCACCCACACGTCGACCTCGCCGGTCAGGACGAGCAGCAGCTCCTCGGAACTGCCGTGCGTATAGGGCTCGACGCCCGTGGAACCCCCGGCCGCGAAGTGACCGAGGAGGACTTCGAGGTGGTCGAAGACCCCGGGGGTGAGCTTGATCTTCGTGGCACCCTCGCCGAACGCCATCCCATGGGTGTCACGGAACCGCAGCACGGGCCCGGCCGCACTCCCGGCCTGGTCGAACAGGTCACCCACCGTCAGTTTCAGTACCTCGCACAGCCGTTGAAGCGTGCGCACGCTCGCGTTCGCCTGATCGCGCTCGACCTGCGAGAGGTATCCCTCGGTGAGGCCCGTCCGCTCGGCCACTTCCTTCAGGGTGAGCTGGAGGGCCTTCCGCCGACGGCGCAGCCGTGCGCCGACCTCGGCCGGGGGGCCGGAGTGATCGTTCGCCATGGCCGGAACCTAACAAGCCCTTGCCGGGACAACAATGGGTTGTGCTGCCATCAATTTCTTCTTTACTGAGCAGCCGTTCACTTGCCTACTGGGAAAGTCGCTCGTAACTTTCCCCCCAGGAAAGTGGAGCGTGGACGGGAGGGCGAGACACGTGAGCACACCGGTGGACGCCGAACAGGCGTGGAGAGATCTGCAGCGCATCCGTGTGCCGCAGGAGCGGGTGTACGACGAGGTGGAGCGGTCGGCGACGACCGGCCCCGGCAGCCCGTGGGCCACGGCCGTGATCATGTGGCTGTTCCTGGCCGGCCTGGGTCTGGAGCTGCCCGGGTGGGGCGTGGTCCTGGTCATGGTGGCGTACGTCGCGGTGCTGAGCGGGCTTGGCGTGCGTCACCAGCGGCGCAGCCGGGTGCGCCTGCACCACACCCGGTGCACGTCGCGGATGTTCGCCACCCTCGTGGCGGGCGCGGTGGTGACCGGTACGACGGTCCTGGTCTGCGGCCGCCTGGTCGACTCGCTGGAGCCGCTCACCGGGAGCCTGATCCAGGCCACGGCATCGGCCGGGGTGTTCGTGCTGTTCGTGGGGCCGACAAGCCGCTGGGCCGCCAGGTCCGCGCGGCGCCACGAAACGCGGACGACCGGCACGGAGGCGGGCCGATGAGCGTTCCCGCCGGCTTCGACGAACTGATCCACCCCGCCACCCGACTTTCGGTGGTCTCGCTGCTCGCCGCGACGGAGTGGGCGGAGTTCCCCTTCGTCCGCGACAGCCTCTCGCTCAGTGACTCCGCGCTCTCCAAGCAGCTGCACACCCTTGAGGAGGCGGGCTACCTGGAGCTCCGCAAGGAGGGCGGCGGCCGCAACCGGCGCACCAGGGTGCGGCTGACCGACCGCGGGCGCACCGCCTTCGAGGGACATGTCTCGGCGCTCCGGGCGATCGTCGAGGGCGCCGGTTCGGCGGTCACCACACCCTCGGGGGCACGGCGATGACGGCGGAGCACACATCCGAACGCCCCGTCGTCCACGCCCGCGACATCACGATGACGTACGGCGACACCGACGTGCTGCACGGCGTGGACCTGGACATCCGGCGCGGCGAGGTCTTCGCGCTGCTCGGGCCCAACGGTGCGGGGAAGACGACCACGGTCGAGGTCCTGGAGGGCTTCCGGCGCCGTTCCGCGGGGGACGTGAGCGTACTCGGCACGGACCCGGAGCACGGCGACGACGCATGGCGGGCCCGCATCGGGCTCGTCCTGCAGTCCTGGCGCGACCACGGACGCTGGCGGGTCGGCGAGCTGCTGCGGCACTTCGCCACGTACTACCCGGACCCGCGCGCCCCGGACGAGCTGGTGGCCCTGGTCGGCCTCACCGAGCAGGCCGACCGGCAGGTGTCCCGGCTGTCCGGCGGTCAGCGCCGGCGCCTCGACGTGGCGCTCGGCATCGTCGGCCGCCCCGAACTCCTCTTCCTGGACGAGCCGACGACCGGTTTCGACCCGGAGGCGCGGTACGAGTTCCACGCGCTGGTCGAGCGTCTGGCCCGCGACGAACGGGTCACCGTCCTGCTGACCACCCACGATCTGGCGGAGGCCGAGCGGCTCGCCGACCGGATCGCCATGCTGGTCGGTGGCCGGATCCGGGCCTGCGGCACACCCGCGGACCTGGCCCGGCGGGCGGCCGCCCGCGCCGAGGTCCGCTGGACCTCCGAGGACGGCACACCGCGCCGCGAGCGCACTGCGGATCCCTCGCAGCTCGTGTGGGACCTCCACCGGTACGCGCCGGGCCCCATCGCCGACCTGGAGGTCCGTCGGCCGACACTGGAGGACACGTATCTGCACATGGTGAACCTGGCGGCCGACGGCACGGACATCGACGCGGAGCCGGACGGGGACGAGGAGGCACGGGCCGCATGAGCAATCCGTCCATGACGAACAGCTGGCGTGCCGGGTTCCAGCGCGGCGGCATCGAGCTGCGGCACCTGATGCGCAACGGCAAGGAACTGTCCGGCCACCTGACCAACGTGGTCGTCGCGCTGCTCGTCGCCGCGTACATCAGCAGCGACGTTCCGGGCACCGACACCCCGATGGCTCACCTGGTGGTGGCGGGCTTCGCCGCCTACCTCCTCTTCCAGGTCGGCCTTGTCACGCTCCCGCAGATTCTCGTGACGGAGCGGGAGGAGGGTGCCCTGCTGCGGCTGCGTGCCACGCCCGGCGGGATTCCGGCGTACCTGGTCGCCAAGTGCCTGCTGATCGTGGCCGTTTCGGTCGCCACCCTGGCGCTGCTCCTGGCGGCCGCCGCGCTGCTGGCCGACGGCCCCGTGCCGCAGGGGCCGGGCGGCTGGCTGACGCTGGTGTGGGTCACGACGCTCGGGCTGCTGGCCGTCGTACCGCTCGGCGCCGCCATCGGCGCGGTGCTGCCCAACCCTCGCGAGGCGCTGGCCCTGATCATGCTGCCGGTGATGGGCCTCCTGATCACCTCCGGAGCGGTGTTCCCGCTCACCGTGCTGCCTGTTCCCGTGCAGCAGGCGGCGTCGGTGTTCCCGCTCAAGTGGATGGCACAGGGCCTGCGTTCGGCGCTGCTACCCGACGCGGCACGCGCCGCCGAACCGGCCGGCTCCTGGGAACTCCCCATGGTCGCCCTCGCCCTGACCGCCTGGGCCGTCCTCGGATTCCTCCTCGCGATCCCCCTGCTGCGCCGTGCCGCCCGCCGCGAATCGGGCTCCCGCATGACCCAGCGCCATCGCAAGGCGGCGCTCTAGGGTGGCCCCATGGAGACCGGAGAGCCGAGCAGGACCGCCACCGCTGTCGCGCGGGCCAGGGCGCAGCATCAGGTGGCGGACGAGCCGCGGGTGTTCACCGACCCGTTCGCCGTCCGCGTCGTGGGCGAAGCGGCTCTGGGCGAGGGCGAGTTCGACCAGGGGCTCGATCCGGATTTCGTGCGCAGGCGCCGGATGTGGATCGCCGCGCGCAGCCGGTTCGCCGACGACGCGGTGGCCGAGGCCATCGCCTCGGGGTGTCGGCAAGTGATGGTGCTCGGGGCGGGGCTCGACACGTCCGCCCTTCGCAACGTCCACTCCGACGTACGGTTCTTCGAGGTCGACCACCCCGATACGCAGCGCTGGAAGCGGCACCGGCTGGCCGAGGCCGGGATCGCGGTGCCGGCCACGCTGACGTTCGTCCCGGTCGACTTCGAGTCCGCGACGCTCGCCGAGGGCCTTGCCGCGGCGGACTTCGACCGTGCGCGCGCGACGGTGTTCCTCATGCTCGGCGTCGCCGCGTACCTGACGCACCCCTCCCTCACCGCCACCTGGCGCTACGTCGCCGAGCAGGGCGGCCCAACAGCCTTGGTGATGGACTATCTGCACCCGGTGGCCGGCGCGGCTGCCGCCGCCCTGGGCGAGCGGGCCCAGCGCGTCGCGGCCGCCGGTGAGCCGTGGCTGTCCTCGTTCACGGCGGGCGAGTTGCGTGACGAACTGCTCGGGGCGGGCTTCTCCACGGTCGACGACCGGTCCGCCGCGGAGGTCCTCGGTCACTACCTGGGCAGGACCGTGACGGACTCGCTGGGGTCCGGCCACCTGGTGCGCGCCACGGTGGCCTGAGGCCCGGCACCCTCCTCCCGGCAGAAGCTGAGCGTCCGGTACGGCGTCGCCGCGCCCGCCAGTTCGGCGCAGGCCCGGGACGCCGCCGTCGTGCGGTGCGGGCAGGACGGGTCGCGGGCGTCGAGCAGGATACCCAGCGCCGTGCCGCTGTGGCCGACCACGACGCCGAGGCCGCCCACGTCACGGCAGATGTCACGCATCGGCTCCAGCCATCGCTTGGGGTGCACCGCCTGGTTGCGGAGCGCGCTGCGGGTCGCGATGTCGCCGACCGTCTCCAGGTCGCCGTGCCGCACCGCCGTGGCGAGCCGGTCGAGCAGACTCGCGTACGCGCGCCGGTCCGCGGCCGTGAACGGTTTCGGGGCCCGGTTGAAGTCGACGGTGTCGACGACCCCGCCCTCGTCGACCCCCACCACGGTCATCCGCGGCAACGACCCGAGCGTGGCACGCAGCCGCACCGAACGGTGGTGGTAGGCGACGATCGCGGGGTACAGCACACCGTCGGTGGGCTCGATGCGGGCGAGGTAGCGCTCGATCCGGCGCGGCGGCATCGGGACGCCGAGCGCCCGCCCCACCGCCCGCGCCGTCGCCACGAGGTCGGCCGACGAACTGGCCAGGCCCTTGCCCTCGGGGATCGCGCTGCGGACGGTGAGCTGCCCGCCCGCCGGGTGTCCCGCGTCCGCGCAGATCATCCGCACCAGCCGCAGCGCCTTCGTCTTGTGCGCCGGCCACACCTGCGGCTCCGCGCGCCGCGGGTCCGGCCGGAAGACGACCCGGGTCCAGCGGGCCACCGGCAGGGTGACGAGGAAGTCACCGTCGTCCTCGGGCAGTTGACCCTGGAGGAGCTCCCCGAAGGTCCCGAAGGCGGTGCCCGCGCCCACCGCGCCCGGCCGTCCGGAGGGCGGCGGACGCTCCCCTGCTTCATCGATCGACTTCACGCACAGATCCTCTCCCCTGGCTCACGGACATCACACTATCGCAATTGACAATCGTTTTCGTTTAATGCTTCTCTCTCCCCTGTCACAGCCGAGCCAGGGGAAGGGATCACTGTGGACGAACACATAGCGGAGGCGGTCAAGGAGCCCCATCTCGTCGCGCTCGAACGGGACTTCGCCTGCCTGCGCTTCGAGACGATGAAGATCTACTCGGCGCTCGGCGCCGTGCGCCACCTGCTCGAGCAGGGGACGATCGAGCCCGGCGACACCCTCATCGACAGTTCCAGCGGCATCTACGCCCATGCGCTCGCCCTCGCGTGTCACCGCTACGGGCTGAGGTGTCACATCGTCGGCTCGACGACCGTGGACCGCGCCCTGCGCGTCCAGCTGGAGATCCTGGGCGCGACCCTCGAACAGGTACGGCCCTCGCAGAGCCTCCGCCTCGACCAGGAGCTGCGCGTGCGCCGCATCGGGGAGATCCTCGAGGCCAACCCCTCGTACCACTGGATGCGCCAGTATCACGACGAGATCCACTACTACGGCTACCGGGACGTGGCCACCAGGCTCGACAAGGAACTGCCCCAAGGACCGGTGGCGTTGACCGGGGGTGTCGGGTCCGGCGCCTCCACGGGCGCCCTGGCCACCTATCTGCGGGAGGCCGGGCGGGAGGTGCGCCTGGTCGGCGTGCAACCCTTCGGCAGTATCACGTTCGGGTCGGAGCACGTCTCGGACCCGGACATGATCATCGCCGGGATCGGCAGCGCCATCGAGTTCCGCAACGTCCGGCACGCGCTCTACGACCGGGTCCACTGGATCGACTTCGACTCCGCCGTGTCGGGCGCGGTCGGCCTGCTGCGGACCAGCGGGATCTTCGCCGGACTCTCCGCGGGCGCGGCCTACTTGGCCGCCCGCTGGGAGCGCGACCTCAACGGTGCGGGCGCGAACCATGTCTTCATCGCCGCCGACACCGGCCATCGGTACGTGGAGAGCGCCTACGTGCAGCACCGCCGGGCGCGCCCCTTGCAGGAGCTCGCCCCGCGCGAGATCGGCTCGCTCGACGAGCTGAGCCTGCCGTGGTCGGCGATGTCCTGGCCCCGGGTGCCGGCCCCCACCGCCCTGCGCGGCGCGGACTCCGCGGCCGCCTGACACACCCTCCCGCCCAATAGCCCATCCGCCTCGCATCCAGCAGAGAGAACCGTCATGTCTCACCAGGCGCCGCACACGGTGGCCGAACTGACCGAAGCCGTACTGGCCGGAGCCATGGGCCCCGACCCGAGGTCCACGAACGTCACCAGCGCCTTCTGGCTCTACCACACGACCCGCCTGGCCGGCGGGCCCGTGACGTACCACAACCACTACCTGCTGCTCCGGGCCGGCGCCGCCTTCGGCGCGTGCTCCTTCGAGGCGGGCGAACTGACCCCGGACTTCTGCGAGAACGCCTCAGGACACTCCCTCGACACCTTGCTCCGCAGCGACTCCACACCGGTGCGGATCGCCGCGCTCGACGCCTACCTCGCGTCGACCGCGCCGCACCGTACGGCGCGGGCCGAGACCGTCGGCCTGCCCGCGGGCACGCCCGAGGTGCGGGCGCACGCGCGGGACGCGGCCATCGCCGGGCTTCTCGACATCGAAGCGGGCGCGAAGGTGGCGCTGATCGGTGTCGTCAATCCGCTGGTCGCGGCGATCCGCGAGCGCGGTGGCGAGTGCCTGCCCTGTGACCTCAACCTGCGGACCACACAGTGGGGCGACCCCGTCACCGACGACATGACCGAGGTCCTGGAGAAGGCCGACGCGGTCGTCGCCACCGGCATGACACTCAGCAACGGCACCTTCGACCTCATCCTCGGGCACTGCCGCGACCAGGGCGTCCCGCTGGTGATGTACGCGCAGAGCGGCAGCGCCGTGGCCCGCGCGTTCCTCGGCTCCGGTGTCACCGCGCTGAACGCCGAGCCGTTCACGTTCTCGCAGTTCAGCGCCGATGAGACCCCGATGTACCGGTACCGCGCCGGGGCCGCCGCGTGAGCGCCGACACCTCCAACTCCGTTGCCTCGCAAGGTCGTTCACCAGGCGATCCGGTCCCCGGCGACCTGGCCATGACCCGGACGCTGTGGCCGCTGCTGCTCGCCTCCGCGGTCGGCCTGCTGCCCTTCTCCGTCTTCAGTACGTACCTGGTCCCCATCGCCGACGAGACGGGCCGGGACGTCGCCACCGTGGGCGGGCTGCGCGGGCTCGGCGGTGTCGCCGCGCTCGCCGTGGGCATGGCCCTCGCTCCACTGATCGACCGGGTGCCCCGGGCACGGGCCGCTGCCGCGGGGCTCGGCCTGCTCGGCGTCGCCGCGGCACTCGGCGCGAGCGGGGGCTTCCTACTGGTGGCCACCTTCTGTCTGCTGACGGGCGCCGCCACCGCCGTCCTCAATCCGGCGCTCGCCGCGGCGGCCGCGGACCGGTTCGGCGACGGCAGGGCGGCGGGGCGGGCCGCCACGCTCGTCTCCGCCACCACGTCGATGACGGCCATGCTCGCCGCCCCGCTCATCGCGCTGCCCGCGATGCTGTGGGGCTGGCAGGGCGACCTCGTCGCCGTCGCCGGCCTGTCGGTGCTGCTCGCCGGCGCACTGCTGGTTCGCGGCCGGACGGACGGTTCGGTCGGGAGCACGGCGGGCGCCGAGGAGCGGCGGCCCGGCTACTTCGCCTCGTTCCGGATGCTGGCGGCCGTCCCCGGCGCCGTACCGCTGCTGCTGGTGTCGGTGCTGCGCACCTCCGTCTTCATGGGATATCTCGCCTACTTGGCGGCGTATTACGACGACCGGTTCGACCTGCACCCCGAGGTGTTCTCCCTGGTGTGGACGCTGAGCGGTGCCTCGTTCTTCGTCAGCAATCTGCTCACCGGGCGCGTGACCAACGCCGAGCACTCCCGCGTCGCGACAGAGCGGCTGCTGGCCGTCGGTGTGGCGGTCGCGCTGGTCAGCGCCGTCGGGTTCTGGTTCACGCACTGGCTGCCGCTCGCCCTGGTGCTCACGTCGCTGCACGCCGCCGCGCACGCGGTGGTCGCGGCCTGCGCGGTCAGCCTCCTGGTACGGCGCTGCGGTCCGTTGCGCGGCACGGCGCTCAGCCTCAACTCCGCGGGGCAGAGTCTGGGCGTGTTCGCCGGTGCCGCCCTCGGCGGGGCCGGGCTCGCCGTCGCGGGCTACCCGGGGATCGCCGTCGCGTTCGGGGCGCTGCTCGCCGTCGCGCTCGGCGCCGCGTGGCTCGTACTGCGGCATGGCCACGGCGAGGACGACCACGAGAGCGAGGACGAGGCGTAATGCGTCGACTCGACTCACGCAGCGGCCTGTTCCTCGTCTGCGCGGCCCTGTTCGGCGCGCTCGTCGTGTCCGTCGTCGTCGCCATCGGGCTCGGCCCGGCGGCGGTGACACCGGGCGAGACCGGGCGCTATCTGTGGGCCGCGCTGAGCGGCGGGCGGATCGGGGCCGCGGAGGAGAGCACGTACCAGATCGTCTGGCAGATCCGCACTCCGCGCGTCCTGCTCGCCGCGCTCGTCGGGGCCGGTCTCAGCGCCGTGGGCACGGCCATCCAGGCGCTGGTGCGCAACGCGCTCGCCGATCCGTTCGTCCTCGGTGTCTCCTCGGGGGCGTCCGTGGGTGCGGTCGCCGTCAAGGTCAGCGGCGCGCTCGCCGCGCTCGGCATCTACGCGATGTCGGCCGGGGCCTTCCTCGGGGCCGTCGCCGCGTCCGTCCTGGTGTACGCGGCCGCGTCCCGCCGGGGCGCGCTGTCGCCGCTGCGGCTCGTGCTGACCGGTGTAGCGATGGCGCTCGGTTTCCAGGCGGTGATGAGCGTCATCGTCTATCTGGCGCCGGACAGCGAGGCCACGTCGACGGTCCTGTACTGGACGATGGGCAGCTTCGGCGCCGCGACCTGGGGTGCGCTGCCCGTCGTCGCCGCGGCCGTGCTGCTGGGCGCGCTCGTCCTGTACCGCAGCAGCCGCACCCTCGATGTGCTCGCGCTCGGCGACGAGACCGCCGGGAGCCTGGGGATCGGCGCGGACCGGCACCGCAAGGCGCTGCTGCTCGTGGTCTCCCTGGTGACAGGTGTGCTGGTGGCGGTCAGCGGTGCCATCAGCTTCGTCGGGCTGGTCATGCCGCATCTGGTGCGGATGGTCGTGGGCGCCTCCCACCGGCTGGTGCTCGCCGTGGCCCCGCTCGCGGGAGCGGTCTTCATGGTCTGGGTCGACCTGGCGTCCCGCACGCTGGTCGCCCCGCGCGAGCTGCCGCTCGGTGTCATCACCGCGCTCATCGGGGTGCCCGTCTTCATCGCCCTGATGCGCCGCAACTCCTATGTGTTCGGAGGGCGTTGAGATGGATCTGGAGCTCGACGGCCTGACCGTCGTCACCGACGGCGCCACCCTGGTGCGCGAACTGTCCCTGCATGTGCCGGAGGGTCGGGTCGTGGGCCTGGTCGGTCCGAACGGCAGTGGCAAGTCCACCGCCGTGCGCTGCGTGTACCGCGCGCTGCGACCCACCACGGGCACGGTCCGCGTCGGCGGCGACGACCTGAGCCGGCTCACGATGCGCGCCGGGGCCCGCGCCGTCGCGGCACTCACCCAGGACGGCACGGTGGACCTCGACTTCACCGTCTCCGAGGTCGTCGCCCTCGGCCGCACCCCGCACCTGAGGAGAAACCAGCACCTCGGCCCGCACGAGCGCGAGTTGTGCGAGCGGACCATGGACCGGCTCGGCATCCGCCACCTCGCACAACGCGGCGTCCTCACCCTTTCCGGCGGGGAGCGGCAGCGCGTCCTGGTGGCCCGCGCCCTCGTCCAGGAACCGGAGATCCTCGTCCTCGACGAACCGACGAACCATCTGGACATCCGCCACCAGGTCGAACTGCTCTCCCTGCTGCGCGGCGCCGGCCTGACCGTCCTCGTCGTCCTGCACGACCTCAACCTGGCCGCCGCGGCCTGCGACCGGCTCGGCGTGCTGAGCCGAGGGCGCCTGGTCGCCTCCGGCACCCCCAAGGACGTCCTCACCCCGGAGCTCGTCGAGGACGTGTTCGGCGTCGGCGCCAGCGTCGTACCCCATCCCCTCACCGGCGACCCGCAGTTGCTCTACACCCTGACCCCGACCCCAGAAGGAAGCCCCACGCCATGTCCGTGACCCGACACACCGTCCTCGGCTGCGCCCTCGCCGCCACCGCGCTCGTCACCACCGCGTGCGGCGCCGACGTCGCCTCCGACGATCCCAAGGCGGCGCGGAAGTCCACTGTCGACCGCTGCGGGCAGAAGGTCGAGTACACCGTTCCACAGCGCGCCGTCGCGTACGAGGCGGGCAGCGCCGACAAGCTGTTCGCGCTCGGCCTGACCGATCACGTCCACGGCTATGTGATGCCTCCGGCCAATCCGCCGGTCAGTGAGTCGCCGTGGGCCTCGGAGTACAAGAAGGTCAGGATGCTCAGCGACGACCTCCTCAACAAGGAGATCGTCGTGGATGCAAAGTCGGACTTCGTGGTCGCGGGCTGGGGCTCCGGCTTCGCCCACGACCGGGGCATCACCCCGGAGATCCTCGACAAGCTCCACATCCAGAGCTTCATGCACACCGAGAGCTGCTTCAACTACCCCAAGTACCCGGAGAGAAAGGCCCCGTTCGAGGCGCTGTACACGGACCTCGCGCGGCTCGGCGCGATCTTCCACGTGGAGAAGCGGGCCGAGAAGGTCGTCGCCGGGCTCAAGAAGCGCGCGGCGGCCGTCACCGAGAAGGCGCCGCGGGGCAAGGACGTACCGGTGTTCCTCTACGACTCCGGCACCGACAAGCCGTTCACGGCCGGCAACCAGGTACCGCCCGACGAGATCATCGCCAAGGCCGGAGGGAGGAACGTCTTCTCCGGCCTCGACGAGCGCTGGACCGAGGTGAACTGGGAGTCCGTCGCCGAGGCCCGGCCGGAGGTCGTCATGATCCTCGACTACGGGGACAAGCCCGCCAAGGAGAAGATCGACTTCCTGAAGCGCTCCCCGCACACGCGCGGGCTGCCGGCCGTCAAGAACGACCGGTTCTTCGTCCTCGACTACAACGAGGGCATCTCGGGCCCCCGCAACATCGACGGCCTGGAGAAGTTCGGCGCGTACCTCCGCGGCCTGCCCAACTGAGCCCGGCTACCGGTCCTTGCGCCCGACACCGCCGAACATCGCGACCTCCGCGGGCTCGGCGGGGTCGCCCGGTCGCGGACGCCAGCGCGTGCAGGAGACGACACCCGGTTCCAGCAGTTCGAGACCGTCGAAGAACCGGGTGATCTGCTCAGGGGTGCGCTGGTTCAGCCGGGGTGTGCCGTTCGCGTTCCAGAAGGCCACCGCCTCGTCCACGTCCGGCATGGCCGGGCTGGTGATGGTGTGCGAGAGCACGAGGTGGCTGCCCGCGGGGAGCGCGTCGAGGAGGCGCCGCACGAATCCGTACGGGTCCTCGTCGTCGGCGACGAAGATGACGACGCCGAGCAGCATCAGCGCGACGGGACGGCTCAAGTCGAGGGTTCTCGCGGCCTGTTCGAGGATCCGGTCGGCGTCGCGCAGGTCGGCGTCCAGGTACTCCGTACGGCCCTCCGGCGTACTGTTCAGCAGTGCCTGGGCGTGCCGCAGGACGATCGGGTCGTTGTCGACGTAGACGCCCCGGGCGTCCGGGGCGATGCGCTGGGCGACCTCGTGGGTGTTGTCGACGGTGGGCAGCCCGGTGCCGATGTCGAGGAACTGGCGCAGGCCCACGTCCTTGGTCAGGTGCTCGACGGCCCGGCCCAGGAATGCGCGGTCCGCACGGGCGTAGTCGGCTATGCCGGGGTGCAGCGTGCGGATCTGTTCGCCCGCGGCCTCGTCGACGGGGTAGAAGTCCTTGCCGCCCAGCCAGTAGTTCCAGATCCGGGCGGTGTGCGGCCTGCTGGTGTCGATACGGGTACGCGGGTTGTCGGACTGCGCGTTGTCGCTCACGGGGTGCGTCTCCCAGCTTGTGTCGAACACGTCCTGGGCGCTCACCCTAGGGCTTGTCGTTTGGACGAGCCCGGCCTGATCCAAACGACAGGCCCTAGTTGTCGCGGAACGACGTCACCCCGCCTGTGCCAACGCCACGGTCCGTCCGCCGAGCGCCACGGAGAACCGGTCCGTGACCTCGGCGAGCGCCGCGGCGGACGGCTCGGCGACGATCAACTCCCCGCCCTCGCCGACCGTGACGTCCCGGTCGAGGGTGAACCAGCCGGGCAGGATGTGGTGCGGGCCCATCGAGTTCAGGACGGGCCGCAGGGCGTAGTCGAGGGCCAGGACGTGGGCCGTGCTGCCGCCCGTGGCCAGGGGCAGCACGGTCTTTCCGGCGAGCGCGTCGACGACTGCCGGGTGACCGAACTGGGCCCCCAGCAGCGCGTCGGCGGGCAGGGTGCGCACCTGCAGCGAGGTCACCTCGTGCCCCTGGCCGCGCAGCCGTTCGTCGAGATGTTCCAGGAGACGGGCGGTGCGGGACGTGGCGGAGGGGCTGCCGGATACGGAGAGGATGCGGGCCATGGTGGGACCTTTCGTGCGCGTGGGCACACCGGAGGGAAGGGCGGAACCCGGTGCGGGAGGCATGACGGGACGACGGGCCGGGCTCGGAGAGCCGGCGGTCAGGAAGGGGCGCCCCCGAAGTCCCCCGAGAAGTCACGGGATCTCAGGAAATCCGAAGGAGGAGGGCCGCAGAGAAGGGCTTCAGAAGAGGGCCACAGGCGCGCTGGAAGCTGCGTGGAGGGGAGAAATCAGCGACAGAGCGCGCTGCACGTGCGCCGCAGGCCCACGTAGAGGCACACCACTCCGGGGGGGGGGCGTCGTCAGCATGTCCGCATCCTCACCTGCCCCTTCATCGACTGTCAACGGACGCCTCTTGATGCCTCGGGCCGCAGCTCGCCCATTGCGCGGCCATTTACGCAGGTGAGAGCCCATGGATCGCTCTTGACAGCTTTTCTGCCGCCGCTCTAGCGTCGCCATCATGACCGAGCCGCTGACGACACCCGGTGAGGGTTTCCACCCCCATCTCCACGACGCCCCGAACTCTCCTTCCACTCCCCTGCGTTCGCGGCTGCACTACGTCCGCGGCGACGCCCTGGACGGCGACACCGCGCAGAGCGGCGGCATGCGGCGCTTCGCCGCCGTCAGCGGGAACACGGTGGGCTCCGAGAAGCTGTGGATGGGCCAGACCCACGTCGCCCCGTCGACCGCGTCCTCCGACCACCACCACGGCGAGTCCGAGACCGCGATCTACGTGGTGAGCGGGCACCCGGAGTTCGTGTTCCTCGACGACTCGGGCTCCGGCGAGGAGGAGGTCAGGCTGCGCACCTCCCCCGGCGACTACATCTTCGTCCCGCCGTACGTGCCGCACCGCGAGGAGAACCCCGATCCGTCCGACGAGGCCGTGGTCGTCATCGCCCGCAGCACGCAGGAGGCCATCGTGGTCAACCTGCCTAAGCTGTACGCGCTTTCGGATCCCGAGGACTCCTGACCGGCTCTGCGAGGATGGCCCCATGAAATCGATCTCTTTCCCCGGTGCCAAGGCGCCGTCCTCCAACGTCGTCCTGGGCCTGATGCGCATCGCCGAGATGGCCGACAAGGACATCCGCGCCCTCTACGACAGCGCCCGCGACGCCGGGATCAACAGCTTCGACCACGCCGACATCTACGGGCCCACGCGGCACGCCTGCGAGGAGCGCTTCGGGCAGGCGGTCACGCTGAGCGCCGCGGAGCGCGAGCCGATCGTCATCCAGAGCAAGGTCGGCATCAGGCCCGGCTTCTTCGACTTCTCGCGTGAGCACATCCTGCGCACCGTCGACGAGTCGCTGGCCGCGCTGCGCACCGACTACCTCGACATGCTCCTGCTGCACCGCCCGGACACCCTCGTGGAACCGGAGGAGGTCGCGGCAGCCTTCGACGAGCTGCACGCGGCGGGCAAGGTCGTGAACTTCGGTGTCTCCAACCACACGCCCGGCCAGGTCGAACTGCTGAAGTCGGCGGTGAACCAGCCACTGGTCGCCAATCAGGTCCAACTGAGCATCACGCACGCCCCGTTGATCGCTCAGGGTGTCGCCGCGAACATGGCGGGGCTCGACCAGTCGGTGAGCCGGGACAACGGGCTGCTCGACTACTCGCGGCTCAACAAGATGACTCTGCAGGCATGGTCGCCGTTCCAGAAGGGCTTCTTCGACGGCGTCTTCATCGGCGACCGCGAGAACTACGCGGAGCTCAACACCGCGCTCGACGAGCTGGCCGCGAAGTACGAGGTGACACCGACCGGCATCGCGGTCGCCTGGATCACCCGGCACCCGGCCGACATGCAGGTCGTGCTCGGCACCACCAACCCGGGGCGGGCCGCCGAGTCCGCGGCGGGCTCGGACATCCCGCTGACCCGCGAGGAGTGGTACCGGCTGTTCCGCGCGGCCGGGCACACCCTCCCGTAGCCGCACCGGGCCCCGCCTCCAAGGGCGGGGCCCACCGGGTTCACTCGCAGTGCTCCGGCGAGGGGCGCTCCCGCGTGAGCTCGCCGTCCGGCTGCGAGGCCACCGTCGCCGAGGAGCGCGACCCCACCGCCGGGGCGAGGAAGACGGCGAGCGTGGTGAACGCGAGGACGACCACCATGGCCGTACGCAGCCCGTAGTGGTCCCCGAGGAAGCCGAGGCACGGCGGTCCGACGAGGAACGCGACGTAGCCGAGCATCGCCACCAGGCTCACCCGCGCCGCCGGGTTCTCGCCCGAGTCACCCGCCGCCGAAAGTGCGACGGGGAAGCCGAGCGAGGCGCCGAGACCCCAGAACAGCACGGCCGCGCTGGCGAGGGCCGCGGAGTCGGAGAAGACGACCAGGGCGATGCCGACCGTCGCCGACACGGCGCTGGCCCGCACGACGGGCTTTCGGCCGAGCCGGCCGATGAAGTACCCGCCGACGAACCGGCCGATGGTCATGGCGGCGGCGAACCCGGTGTAGACGGCGGAACCGAGCGCGGGGTCCATGTCGTGGCCGTCGACCATGAGCAGCGGCAGCCAGTCGTTCGCGGCGCCCTCGGCGAGCGCCATGGCGAGGATGATGCCGCCGAGGAGCAGGAGTTGGCGGTCCCGCCACACCTTCGCCTTCGACGCGCCCTGCTCCGCGCCCGCCACCTTCGCGCCGCCGGACACCTTGCCCACACCGTTGGGCACGGCCCGGATCGCGTACCCGAACATCGCGGTGGTGACCGCGGCGACGGCGATCAGGTGCCACTGCACGGGGAAGTCGACGGCCGTGCAGAGGATGCCGACCGCCGCGCCGACGACCGTGCCCAGGCTGAAGAAGCCGTGCAGCGTCGGCAGGATGGTGCGCGCGGTGATCCGTTCCACCTCGGCGCCGTCGATGTTGATGGCGACCTCTCCCCCGCCCATTCCGGCGCCGAACAGGAGGAGTCCGGTGGTCACCAGCGGCGCGGATGAGGCCATCGCGCCGAGGCCGATGACGGCCATGCTGAAGGTGATCAGGACCGTCGCGACGCCCATCACGGGCCGGGAGCCGAACCGGCCGACGAGCGTGCCGGAGCACAGGATGCCGATCATCGAGCCGACCGAGAGCCCGAAGAGGACGAGCCCCATCTGGGCGGTCGACGCGCCCAGTTGGTCCCGGACGTCGGGTGTGCGCGTCACCCACGACGACATCGACAGGCCGGGTATGAGAAAGAAGAGGAACAGTGCCGTCCGCCTGCGGCGGGTGTCCAGGTCCATCGGTAGCGTGCTCTCTCTTGCGTGGAGATCGATTGCGTCGGGATCGATTAGGTGTTGATCGATTACGTGGAGATCGAGAAAAGGATCATCGACCACGCTCCCACATTCGTCGGGCGCGCGGGAGCCGTGCCGCACAGCCCAGGGGCGGCGCACACCGGTGTCGGTGTGCGCCGCCCCTGGGCCGCTTCCGGTAGGCGGGTCAGGCCTCCGGGTGCCGCAGCCTGATGTCGAGATCACCCGGCTCCGCGTCGCCCACCCGCAGCGTCTGCGCGGTCGGCGGGTACCCGGTGGCGATGACCGAGTAGTCGCCCGCGTCGAGGTCGGTGAAGGCGTACGCGCCGTCCGAGCCGGTCGTCGTCGTGGCGATCACATGGCCCGCCCCGTCGACCAGGGTGACCCGCGCGTCGGCCAACGGGCTGTCCTCCGTGCCCGCCCGGACCACGCCCTGCACCCGCTTGCCGACCCCGAGCACGAGCTCGACCCGGGTCACGCCCTGCGCGCCGGTCTCCACCTGCTGCGCGGTGGGCCGGAAGCCCGGCGCGTTGACGGCGAGCGTGAACACGCCGTTCACCAGGCCGCCGCAGGCGAAGTCGCCGTGCAGGCCGGTGCGCGCGGTGGCCACGACCTCGCCGCGGACGTCCGTGACGACGACGAGTGCCTCGGGCACCGGGCGGCCGCCGGACTCGCGCACCAGACCGGCGAGTCCGCCGGTGCCGGTGAGCAGGATGTCGTGCGAGAGGAGTTCGCCGTCCACGGTGACCGTCGAGGCCTGCGGCTGGTGGCCGTCGGCCGCGACGATCAGCACGTACGTGCCCGCGCCCGGTACGTCGAGGCTGTAGGAGCCACCGGCGTCGGTGACGGAGCGGCTGATCTGCCGGCCGCCCGTCGAGATCAGCGTGATCGCGGCGCGCGCCACGACCTCGCCGCCGCCGGTGCGGACGGTGCCGAGGATGCCGTTCCCGTTCGGGGTGAACGAGCGCGCTCCGCCGGCCTCCGCCGTGGACGCGGTCACGAGGTGCTTCTGCTGCTGTGCGGCGCCCTGCGCGCCGACCGAGGCCGTGACGAGCTCGCGCTCCGGCTCGGTCGGCCGGGGCAGCGCCCCGTCCGGCACCTCGTCGGCGGGCCGGGCCGCGCGGGCCTCGTCGAGTTCACGCAGGCCCTCGCCCTCGACGTCGACGTTGGGCAGCGCGCGGTCCAGCCACTTGGGCAGCCACCAGGCGCCGCGCCCGATGAGCGCGAGGACGGCCGGGACGATCGCCATGCGGACGATGAACGCGTCGAAGAATACGGCGACGGCGAGCCCGAAGCCGATCATCTTGATCATGGATTCGGTCGAGCCGATGAAGCCCGCGAACACGGCCATCATGATGACCGCGGCCGCCGTGACCACGCGGGCGCTGTACCGGAACCCGGTGACGATCGCCTCCTTGGCGCTCTCCCCGTGGACGTAGGCCTCGCGCATCCGCGTGACGAGGAAGACCTCGTAGTCCATCGCGAGTCCGAAGACGACCCCCACCATGAAGATCGGCATCATCGACATCACGGGCCCGGTCTCCTCGACGCCCATGAGGTCGGCGAGCCAGCCCCACTGGAACACGGCGACGACGGCGCCGAGCGCGGCGAGGACGGAGAGCAGGAAGCCGAGCGCGGCCTTCAGCGGCACCAGGATCGAGCGGAAGACGACGATCAGGAGCAGGAAGGCGAGGCCGACGACGAGTGCGAGGTAGGGCAGCAGCGCGTCGTTGAGCTTCTGCGACACGTCGATGTTCATCGCGGTGGAGCCGGTGACCATCAGCTCGGCGCCCGAGTCGGCCTTGATGCCGTCACCCGCGTCGCGGATGTCGTTCACCAGGTCCTCGGTGTCCGTCGAGGTCGGCTTCGACTTCGGGATGACGCTGAGCATCGCGGTGTCGCCGGACTTGTTGAACGTCGGTGGGGTCACCACGGCGACGTCGTCGAGCCCCTTGACGGTCTTGGTGACATCGGCGACCGCGGACTTCGGCTGGTCGCTGCCCTTGGCGTCGACGGCGACCATGAGCGGCCCGTTGAAGCCGGGGCCGAAGCCCTCGGAGAGCAGGTCGTACGCCTTGCGCTGGGTGGTGTCGGTGGGCTGCGAACCGTCGTCGGGCAGGCCGAGTTCGAGGGACGCGGCCGGCACGGCGGCCGTGCCCAGGGCGATCACGCCGAGCAGCAGCACGGCGACCGGGTGCTTGACGACGAGGCGCGCCCAGCGGGTGCCCAGGGCGGGCTTGGGCTCGGCGTGCTCGCCGTGTACGTGGCCCTGCCCCTGGGCCTTGTTCTCCGCCTTGCGCTGCTTGCGCTTGCTCTTGGCGCCGGCGGGGCGCACGCGGCGCCGCGCGATGCCGAGCAGGGCGGGGATCAGGGTCAGCGCGACGAGCACCGCGACGACGACGGTCCCCGCGGCGGCGAAGCCCATCTTCGTCAGCATCGGGATGTTGACGACGGCGAGGCCCACGAGCGCGATGACGACGGTCAGTCCGGCGAAGACGACGGCGGACCCGGCGGTACCGGCGGCCCGCCCGGCGGCTTCCTCGCGCTCACGGCCCTCGGCCAGTTCGGCTCGGTACCGGGACACGATGAACAACGCGTAGTCGATGCCGACGGCGAGGCCGATCATCATCGCGAGCGTCGACGTCGTCGAGTCCAGGTCGAGCGGCTTGGCGAGCGCGGTGATGGCGGAGACGCCGATGCCGACGCCGAACAGCGCGGAGACCAGCGGCAGTCCGGCGGCGATCAGCGAGCCCAGGGTGATCACGAGGACGACGGCGGCGACGACGACGCCGATGACCTCGGTCGAGCCGGTCTCGGGCACGGCCTGCAGCGCGTCGCCGCCGACCTCGACGGTGAGCCCTTCGTCACGGGCGCCCTGCGCCGTGTCCTTGAGCGCGTCGCGCGAGGACTCCTCCAGCTCCATGCCGGACACCTTGTACGACACCTGCGCGTAGGCGATGGTGCCGTCGCGGCTGACGGCCTTGGCCTTGAACGGGTCGGTCGCGCTCTGGACCTCGGAGCCGGCGCCGAGTTCCTTGACGGTGTCGCGTACGACGCTCTGGTTGGCGGCGGAGGTGATCTTCTCCCCGTCCGGTGCCTTGAACACGACGCGGGCGGTGGCGCCGTCGGCGCTGGCGTCAGGGAAGCGCTGTTCCAGCAGGTCGAAGGCCTTCTGGGCCTCGGTGCCCGGGATCGAGAAGGAGGAGGATGCGGCCGTGGGGGCCTGGGAGGCGCCCACGCCGACGGCGGCGAGGACCACCACCCAGAAGAGGGCGACGAAGTACCGTCGCCTGAAGGCGAATCGGCCCATTTTGTAAAGGAATCGAGCCACGAGGGCGTACTCCCGGTCAGGTCGTATGTGGTGCTGGGCAGGGGACTTCGGCCCGACGACGGTGAGCGGTGGCGTCAGGTGTGGGGGAAAACGGTGGTGTACGGGGGGGGATCAGGCGCAGAGGGCGGGGAGGACCACTGCGTCGATGTATGAGATGAGGTACTCCTGGGTGGGCGGCAGTTCGTCGATCACGCCGCGGGTCGCCATGGCGCCGACCATCAAGTGCAGCGTGTAGTCCATCGCCGGGTTGTCCTCGCGGATCTCACCCCGGGCGACGGCTCTCTGGAGGACCTGGTCCAGCTCCTCCAGTTCCGGTTCGATCAGCAACTCCCGGAACGCGCGCAGCAGATCCGGGTCGCTGTGCATCGCCATGGCGAGCCCGCGCATCAGCGCCGTCGACTCCTCGACCGAGCAGTCGTCGTGCCGACCGGCGAGTGTGTGCAGGTCCCCGCGCAGGGTGCCGGTGTCGATCTCGGCGATGTCGACCGGCTTGTGGTGCCGCATCGCCTTGACGACGAGCGCGGCCTTGCCGCCCCACTGGCGGTAGAGCGTGGCCTTGCTGGACCGGGTGCGGGCCGCGACGGCGTCCATGGTGAGCGCGTCGTATCCGACTTCACGCAGCAGCCCGAGCACGGCGTCGTACAACTCCGCCTCGCGCTCGGCCGTCATGCGTCTGCGCCGCACGGTGCCGGTCCCACTCACGCGCTGCTCCCCATCACGGCTGTGCCGAACGAAACGGTTTCGTACGACAGCAGACTAACCCGCCACCACAATGAAACGAAACCGTTTCGTACGTGGCCCGGGTCACGCGGTCCGCAAGTCGAGACGCTGATGTGTGCCCCGGGTCTTGGTGTCGATCAAACGTCCACCTCACGGCAGATGGATCAGGCCCACCGAGGCGCGCCTGATCCATCTGCGTTCCTGAAGGTCAGCCCGTGGCGCGGCCCCGCTCGCGCAGCGACGTGACGGTGACGCCGGGAGACAGGCGTCCCTCCGGCACCTTGAGGTGGATGATCGCCGCGCGGCCGCAGGTCAGTGCGCGGTCGAGGGCAGGGGCGAACTCCTCGGTCGTCGTGACCGTTTCGCCGTGGGCGCCGAAGGCCTGGGCGTACGCGGCGAAGTCCGGGTTGCCGAGGGCCGTGCCGCTGACCCGGCCCGGGTACTCCCGTTCCTGGTGCGCGCGGATCGTGCCGTACTGGGAGTTGTCCAGGACGAGGATCAGCGGGGCCGCGCCCTCGGCCACGGCGGTGGCGAGCTCCTGGCCGTTCATCAGGAAGCAGCCGTCCCCCGCGACGGAGACCACGCGGCGGTCCGGGTGCGCGATGGCGGCCGACACCGCGGCAGGCACGCCGTAGCCCATCGAGCCGTTGCGCGGGCCGAGTTGGCGCATGCCGTCGCGGTACGTCAGGAAGCGCTGCGCCCAGATGGCGTGGTTGCCCGCGCCGAAGGTGACGATGGTGTCCTCCGGGAGCCGGGTGTCGAGGTGGGCGAAGACCTCGCCGAGGTCGAGCGGGTCGCCGTCCGGTTCCGGTGTGCGATGCGCGAGGTGCGCGGCCCGCGCCTCCTTGGTGCGCTCCGCCCAGGCCACCGGCGTGGCCGGGCGCAGCGCACGTATCGCGGCGCCGAAGGCCTCGGGGGCGGCGAGCAGGGTGAGTTCGGCGCGGTGGACGACGCCGGGCGGCTGCGCCTCGGGGAGCACCTGCACCAGGCGCGGGCTGGCCGTGTCGTCGCCGACCGTGGGCAGCGACCGGTAGCCGTCCGTCGTGACGTCCCCCGGCGCCGCGCCGACGCTCACCAGCAGGTCCGCCTCGCGCACCCGCGCGGCGAGCGGCTTGGCTCGTCCGTAGCCGAGGTTGCCTACGTAGACCTCGGCCTCGTTGTCCAGCAGGTCCTGGCAGCGGAAGTCCACGGCGACGGGCAGCGACCAGGCCTCGGCCCAGGCGCGTACGTCGGCGCGCGCCCGGTCCGTCCAGCGGCTGCCGCCGAGCAGCACCAGCGGCCGCTCGGACGCGGTCAACAGGCCTTCCAGTACGGCGAGTTCCTCGTCCGATACGCCGCCCGCCGGCACCGGCAGCGGCCTGGCGTCGGCCACCTCGACGACATCCGTCAGCATGTCCTCCGGAAGGCCGAGGACCACGGGCCCCGGCCGCCCGCTGCTCGCGACGGCGAAGGCGCGGGCCACGTACTCGGGGACGCGGGCAGCGTCGTCGATCGTCTCGACGAGCTTGGCGTGGGTGCCGAACGTGCCGCGCAGGTCGATCTCCTGGAACGCGTGCCGGTCGGTGTGGCCGCGCGGCACGAGCCCGATGAACAGGACGAGCGGGGTGGCGTCCTGGTGGGCGGTGTGCAGGGCCACAAGGGCGTTGGTGGCGCCGGGGCCACGCGTCGTGAAGCACACCCCGGGGCGCCCGGTGAGCTTCCCCGAGGCCTCCGCCATGTATCCGGCGCCGCCTTCGTGGCGGCACACCACCATGCGGACCGGGGAGTCGTGCAGGGCATCGAGGACGGCGAGGTAGCTCTCGCCGGGCACACCGTAGACGGTGTCGACGTCGTGTGCCCGGAGCTGGTCGACGAGGACCTGGCCGCCGGTGCGGGCAAGGCGGTGCGGGGTCATGCGGGAACCTTTGCGTTCAGTGTGTCGCTGGAAGGAAGGGAGCCGTGCCGGCGCAGCACCGTGCCGGCCGCGACGGACCCGGCGACGGTGCAGGCGGCCACGCCGACGAGGAGCAGCGCGGCGCCCCAGGAGGCGCCGCCCGCCGCGCCGGTGACCGACGCCGCGATGAGCGGGATGAAGCCACCGAGGACCCCGGCGAGGTTGTACGACATGGCGACGGCGCTGTAGCGGAACTCCTCGGGGAAGAGCGAGGCGACGACCGCGCCGATCGGCCCGTACGGGATGGACAGCGCGCCGATGCCGAGCGCGACGCCGAGGTACACGAGCGGAGTCTGCTTGGTGTCGACGAGCCAGAAGGCGGGGAACGCCGCCACCATCGTGACGGCGGCGCCGATGGCGCACACCTTCCACGAGCCGATGCGGTCCGCGAGCCGCCCCCCGGCGATGATGACCGCGATCTCAACGACGGCGCCGACGACGGTGGCGTTGAGCATCGTCTGTTTGTCGATGCCGAGTTCACCGGTGCCGTAGCTGATGATGAACGTGGTCATCAGGAAGAAGCCGCCGACCCCGAGAAGCGCTGCCCCGACGCCGACGATCATGCGGCCCCAGGTACGGCGGAACGCCTCGACCAGCGGCGCGGGCGGCGGCCCGTTGCGCTCGGCGTCGTCCTGCATGGCACGGAAGACCGGGGACTCCTCGATGCGTACGCGCAGGTAGAGCGCGAAGCCGAGCAGCGGGAACGCGGCGAGGAACGGCAGCCGCCAGCCCCAGGAGTAGAAGGCGTCGTCGGGCAGCATGCCGACGAGGGCGAAGGCACCGCTGGACATCAACGTGCCGACCGGCGAGCCGAGTTGGGGCACGGAGGAGTAGCTGCCGTGCTTCTCCTTCGGGGTGTGTTCCAGGGTGAGCAGCATCGCCCCCGACCACTCGCCGCCCACCGAGATGCCCTGGACGAAGCGCAGGACGGTGAGCAGGGCAGGCGCCCAGAGGCCGATGGTGTCGTACGAGGGCAGGAGGCCGATACAGCCGGTGGTGGCGCCCATCATGACGACGGTGATGATGAGGGACACCTTGCACCCGTAGCGGTCGCCGATGTGACCGAAGATCACGGCGCCGATGGGCCGGGCCACGAAGCCGACGGCGAACGTGCCGAAGGAGGCGAGGGTGCCGGCCGCCGCGCTGAGGTCGGTGAAGAACAGCTTGTTGAAGACGAGCGCGGCGGCGGTGCCGTAGAGGAAGTAGTCGTACCACTCCAGGGCGGTGCCGCTGAACGCGCCGAACAACAGCCTTCTGACGTCCTTGAGCGGGGGCTTCACTGTGGTGCTCACGGGGTCTCCTGGGGAGGGGCGGCCTGGGTGGCCGGAGCGGAAGGGGGACCGTGGCGTGCGGGTGTGCGGGTGAGGGTGTGCGGATCGTGGGCGGGGTCGCCGCCCACGACGGTGGCGAGGACGCCGATCGCGCCGATGCGGTCTGGGTCCGTGCGGACGGGGTCGCCGTCCAGGACGGTGAGGTCGGCGAGGTACCCGTGGGCGAGCCGCCCCTTGCGTCCGCCGAAACCGGTGGCGAGGGCCGAGCCCTCGGTCCAGGCGCGCAGCGCGGCCAGGACCGGAACGCCTTCGTCGGGACCGTACGGCACCTGTGTTTCGGTCAGGCGCACGACCATCGACTGGATCGCGGGCAGCGGCGCGCCGGGTGCCACGGGCCGGTCGGAGCTGCCGGGGACGGGCAGCCCGAGGTCGAGGAAGGAGCGCATGCGGTACGACCAGCCGGTGCGCTCGGAGCCGAGTGCGGCGGCCATGGCGTCGCCGAAGGTGTGCAGGAAGTTGTGCTGCGGGACGGGGACGACGCCGAGTTCGGCGAAGCGGGCGAGCTGGTCCGGGCGGACGATCCCGGCGTGCTCGACGCGGTGGCGGACGCCGGGACGCGCCCGTTCCTTGTGGGCGCGGGCGAAGGCGTCGAGGGCCAGGTCGACGGCGCGGTCGCCGATGGCGTGCGCGGCGACCGTCCAGCCGGAGCGGTGCGCGGCGACGACGAGGTCGGTCATGGAGCCGGCGTCGCCCTGGAAGTAGCCGGTGGGCCGGTCCTCGTTGTGGGGGCATCCGCAGAAGGGTTCCGTGACCGCCGCCGTCCTGCCCAGCAGCGAGCCGTCGAGGAAGATCTTGACGGGGCCGAGGGAGAGCCGATCGTCGCCGAAGCCGGTGCGCACGCCGAGGTCGAGGCCGAGCGTGATGTCGTCGTCGGCGTGCGCGGTCAGCGGGTGCAGCACGTCGGAGGCGGCCATCAGCTGGGCGCGGGTGTGCAACCGGCCGGTCTCGCGGGCGAGTTGGTAGGCGGCCAGCTCCACCGGTGTCTGACCGATCCAGCCGCCGCCGATACCGGCCTCCGTGAAGCTGGTGACCCCTTCGGTGAGGTAGTGCCGGGTCGCCGCGTCGACGGCGTCGGCGACGGTCTCCACCGGGTACGGCAGCACCTGGCGCTGCGCGAGGCTCTGCGCGGTCTCCTCCAACAGGCCGTCGGGACGGCCGTGTTCGTCGCGCGAGACGACGCCGCCGTCCGGGTCGGGGAAACCGTCCTCAAGTGCCCCCGCCGCGCGCAGCACGGGTGTGTTGACGACGCATGCGTGCCCGGAGGTGTGCTTGATCCAGACGGGCCTGCCGCCCGCCGCGCGGTCGAGGGCGTCGCGGTGCGGCCAGTGGCCGCCGAGGTTGTTGTGGTCGAGTCCGGCGCCCAGCACCCAGGCGTCCGGGGCGAGGCCCTCGGCGTACGCGGCCACGGCGGCGTACACCTCGTCGACGGAGCGGGCCGTGGAGACATCGAGCTGGGTGAGGTTCAGGCCGAACCAGGCCGTGTGGCAGTGCGCGTCGTTGAAGCCGGGGACGACGGTGGCGCCGCCCGCGTCGAGCACCTTGCGCGCGCCGAGTCCGGCCACGTCCTCGTCGAGCCCGACGACGACGCCGTTCAGGACGCCGAGCGCGGTGGCGGTGGGCCGTTCGGGGTCGAGGGGGCGGATGTGGGCGTTGCGGACGAGCAGATCGAGCTGCATGCGGGCGTGGCCCCCCTCAGGCGAAGTGGTGCAGCTGCGCGAGCGGCAGCTCGGTGGCGGCCGGTGTCCCGGTCTCGACCCCGTCGACGAGGACGGGCGCGGGCTCGCGCGGCACCACCACCCGGGGCGTCGCCGTGTTGTGCAGCATGTCGGAGCGGGTCAGACCGCGGCTGTCGCGGATCGGGGCGTACGTCAGGCCACTCGGCAGTGCGGCCCGAGCGGCGCGGTCGTTGAGCGCGGCCTCGGCGACGAAGACCTTGGCGAGCCGGGCGGGCGCGGCGCCAAGGGACCCGAAGTAGGGCTTGTAGGAACGGGGTTGGGTCAGCCGGGTGGAGCCGGAGCCCGAGCCCGTGTTGCCCCACGCCACGAACCCGCCCTTGATGACCAGTTCCGGCTTGCTGCCGAACCACTTGGGGTCCCACAGCACCAGGTCGGCCATCCTTCCTGCCTGCACGGTGCCCACCTCGTGGGAGAGGCCGTGGGCAAGCGCCGGATTGAGGGTGATCTTCGCGAGGTAGCGCAACGCCCTTGTGTTGTCGGGGTGTTCCACTCCCCCGCCGCCGTTCGCGAGCGCCTGGACGTGGGCGAGCTGCCACGTCCTGCGCACGGTCTCCGCGATCCGGCCCATGCCCATGGAGTCGGAGTTGACGATGGAGATGGCGCCGAGGTCGTGCAGGGCGTTCTCGGCGGCGATGGCGTGCTCGCGGATCCGGCCCTTGGAGATGGCGACATCGCTCGCGGAGGCATGGTTCTGCCGGTGCACGGTCATCGTCATCGGGAACAGCTCGCCGACCGTGTTCGGGGTGTACGGCACGGTGGGCGTCGTCGACGAGGGCAGGATGTTCGGCTCGGAGAGGATCTCCAGGAGGTCGGGGTGACCGCCGCCGCCCTCCACGTGGTACGCGTGCACGGTGCGGCCCCGAGTGGCGCCGAGGGTGTCGCGCAAGTACCCCGACTCATTCATGGAGTCGGTGTGCAGCGCGACCGGGAGGTCGGCCTGTTCGGCGGTGTCCAGGCAGGTGTCGATGATGCGCGGGGTCGCCCCGAAGTCCTCGTGGATCTTGAAGCCGCCGGCCCCGGCGAGGGTGATCTCGTCGAGCAGTGCCCGCGAACTGGACGAACCCCGCGCCAGGAAGGCGATGTTGAGCGGGGTGTCCTGCCAGGCGCTCATCAGCGTGTGCAGATTGTGGGTCGGGTTGCAGCCGATCTCCCACACGCCGCCGAGCCCCATCCCGACGAGTGTGGTGACTCCGGCGGACAGCGCGGCGGGCGCCACCTCGGGCGAGGACAGGTGGACATGGCTGTCGACGACGCCGGGCGTCGCGATGAGCCCCTCCCCCGGCACCACGGAGGTGTGCGAGTCGATGGCGAACTCGACGTCCATCACGTCCGGGTTGCCGACGCCGCCGACGGAGACGATGCGGCCGTCCTTGATGCCGATGTCGGTCTTGCGCACACCGAGCACCGGGTCCATCAGGACGACACCGGCGACCACCATGTCGAGGGCCGAGTCGCGGTCGGAGCGCGGCGAGGCGAGCAGTCCGTCGCGGACCGTCTTGCCGCAGCCGCCGAGGAGTTCGTCGCCCGGGGTGCCGTCGTCGGCCTCGACCTCCACCCACAGGCAGGTGTCGCCGAGCCGGATCCGGTCGCCGGTGGTGGGCCCGTACAGGGCGTGGTACGTGCGGCGGTCGACGCTGGTCATGCGCGCTCCTGGGTCGTACGGGCCTTGTGGGCGGCGGGGATGACGACGACTTCTCGCTTCTCGCCGGGTTCGAAGGCGAGGGCGGTGCCGGCGGCGATGTCGAGCCGCAGGCCGCGGGCGGTGTCGCGGTCGAGTTCCAGCGCCTGGTTGGCCTCGTGCAGCGGGTAGTGCGAGGAGATGTAGACGACGCGGTCGCCGGTGTTGCGGATGGTGAGCATGGAACGCGGGCGGCCGACGTTGATCTCGACGGGTGGCGCATCGGCGGTGCGCACGGCGCCCGGTCCCTCGGCGCTGGCGGGCCCGATCGGCCGGTCGACGGCGACCAGCGAGGTGCCGCTCGGAAACAGCGCCTCCACCTGCACGGTCGTCACGATGTCGGCGACGCCCTCCAGCACGTCGTCGACGGTGAGCACCCGACCCGCCGTCTCGATCACCTCGTCGAGGCTCAGCCCGTCCCAGGCGGCCTCCAGGATCTCGTCGCAGATCAGGGCGATCGCCTCGGGCGCGTTCAGTCGGCGGCCGCGGGCGCGGCGCCTGCGCGCCAGTTCGGCGACGGTGAACAGCTGGAGCCGTTCCTGTTCACGAGGGGTCAAGTGCACGGTCGGATGGCCCTCCTGGTCGGCGGGCCCCGGACGCTCCGCCCAGGGATCGCACCAGGATCCTCGGCGCCGGGCACGGAACCAACGTTGAAACATCGCCCTCGCACCACCGAGAATTGGTCACATGCACAATTCCGAAGGCGGGGGCCGCCCCGGACTGCCCCCGACCTCGCCGCGCATCGCGGAACTCGCCGGGCAGTGTCTGGACAATGTGGACGACCTGATCGGGGACTGGCTGGAGATGGTCGGCCCGGTGCGCACCTCGTACGAGACCCAGGTGCCGGACATCCAGTTCCGCGATTCGGCCTGGCAGGCCTTCGAGTTGCTGCTGCGCACGGTGGCGCGGCTGCCGGTGCCGCCGCACATCGCGGACGTCTCGCGGCGGGTGGGCGAGGACCGGGCCCGGCAGGGCGTCCCGCTCGACGCGCTCCTGGAGGCGGCGCGGCTCGACTTCCGGGTGGTGTGGCAGGCGCTCGTGAACCGGGCGCGGCCGGAGGACATGGCCGATCTGGCGGGCTCGGCGTACCACGTGTGGGAGGCGGTCGAGCGGCACGTCACCGGGATCATGACGGCGTACCAGCGCACGGTCCTGGAGATGGGGCGCCGCGAGGAGGACGAGCGGCGCATGTGGTTCGCCCGGCTCCTGGAGACCGAGGGCCGCAATCCGACCGTCGTACGCGACGCGGGCCGCGCCCTGGGGTTCGCGGACGACGGCCGGTTCCTGTGCGCGGCGTCGTCCGCGGCGGCGGGCCCTGGGCTGCACCGGGCGGGCCTCGCGCTGCGCGGGGCGGGGGCCGCGGTGCAGCAGCAGATGGTCGGCGGGGACGCGGTCCTGGTGGTGCAGCTCAGCAGCCGTACCACCCGCCCGTACATCCTGGACCAGTTGCACGACTCGCCGTGCGGGGTGGCACCGCAGGCGGCCGGGCTCGCCGCCGTGCCGCGGGCCACGGTGCTCGCGGTGGCGACGGCGCAGGTGCTGCCCGCCGACACGTGCTCGCCGCGGCTCCTGGAGGACAGCTGGCTCGACGTCCTCGCGCACCGGGCGGGCGACTTCGGCCGGGACCTGGCGGCCGATGTGCTGGGCGCGCTGCACGGGCCAGGGGTCACGCGCGGCGAGGCGGACCGGCTGCTGCACACGGTGCGGGTCCATCTGGCGGGCTCGGGCTCCATCGCGGACACGGCCGACGCGCTGTACTGCCACCGCAACACGGTGCAGCACCGCTTCAACCGGTTCCACGAACTGACCGGGCGCGATCTGCGCCGACCCGCGGACGCGGCGCTCCTCGCGGTTGCGTTGCGGGTGCGGTGAGGTGTGCCCTGCGACGTGGTCGCGGACTCGGGGCGCTGCCCCTGACCCCGCTGCTCAATCGCCGCAGGGGCTTGATCGGCTAGCGTTCCCCTGTGCCTGAGGATGAGACAGAGACGAAGCGCCGACTCGGCCGGCGCGGCAAGCTGATCGTGCTGGCCGTCGTGGCCCTCGCCGTCGTCGCCGCCGTGGTCGTGCCGCTGGTGGTGGTATTCGGCGGCAAGGAGACCGGGAGGTCCGAGAAGCTCGTCGTCCCCGAGGGATACCGCGCGAGCCAGGTGTACGAGGCCGTGGACAAGGCCCTCGCGGTCGACTCCGGAACCACGAAGAAGGCCGCGTCGAAGGCGCACCTCACGCTGCCCGGCGACGCGAACGGCAACCCCGAGGGCTATCTGTTCCCGGCCACGTACCCCGTGGACAAGGACACCACCCCGGCGTCCCTCCTGTCGTACATGACCAACACGGCGGACCAGCGGCTGAGGGCCGACCACATCACCAAGGGCGCGGACGCCAACGGGGTCTCCGTGTACGAGACGGTCGTGATCGCCAGCATCGTGCAGGCGGAGGCCGACACCCACGAGGACATGGGCAAGGTCGCCCGGGTCATCTACAACCGGCTCGACCAGGGCATGCCGCTCCAGATGGACTCCACCATCAACTACGCCCTGAACCGCTCGACGCTCGACACCAGCCACGCGGACACGAGGACGGACAGCCCGTACAACACGTACGAGCACAAGGGCCTGCCGCCCACACCGATCGGGAATCCGGGCGAGGACGCCATCGACGCGGCGATCGCGCCGCCCAAGGGCGACTGGCTGTACTTCGTGACGGTCGGGCCCGGGGACACCCGGTTCACCGACAGCTACGAGGAACAGAAGAAGAACGTCGAGGAGTTCAACTCGCGTCAGGCGAGCGCCAAGGAGTAGCGCGCGAGGTGGGGCGCGAAGGCGGGGGACTCGGACAGGCGTCGCAGAGCCGTCGTTGGTGGCGGCGATGCCGAGGAATTCCACGGGCATGGGGTGGGCCTTTCGAAAGCGGCGAAATCCGCCTGCGGGCGAGAGGAACAGCCGTGCGCACAGGTGGGATTGACGACGCGTCACTCTGATGGGTCGCTACGGATGCGTCGACGCGGGGCGTCGTGGCAGGGGGCGCGGCGGCAGCGCGCGCGAGGCGTCAGAACCCGGCCCGCGAAGGGGGCCCCGAGGGAGTCGCCGAGAAAGAGATGGGCCGGTCAGAGGGCCCGCGCTGGGTCCTGCGCCGTTCGACACCGGCAAGGAGCCGGCTCCGCTGTTCGTCGTCCGTCGCCGCGGCCGCCGCGGCCAGGGCGAGCGACGCCGCGGCGTCGGTGACGGCGCGGTCCGCGCCGGGGGTGGTGCCGTGTGCCGCGAACTCGACGGTGTGCTGGCTCGCGCCCGCGGTGTCGTAGCCGATGGTGGGGTGGATCGCGGGCAGGAGGCGGGAGACGTTGCCCATGTCGGTCGACGCGGTGGTGTCTCCGTGCCGGGACAGCGGGGTGCGGCCGAGGGAGCGGGCGGCGGCCGCGTAGGCCTCGGTCAGGAACGGGTCCTGACGCAGGTCCGCGAAGTCCCGCCCGTGCGGGACGAGTTCGAGCTCGGCGCCGGTGGCGAGGGCGCCCGCCTCGAAGCAGGCGCGGACCCGGCGCTGGACCGCCGTGAGCTGTTCGACCGTGGGGGCGCGCACCTCGTAGCGTGCGCGGGCGGTGTCGGGGATGACGTTCGGGGCCCGGCCCCCGTCGGTGACGATGCCGTGGACCAGGGAGCCCGGCGGCAGTTGCTGGCGCAGCACGCCGATCGCGGTCTGGGCGACGGTCAGCGCGTCGAGCGCGTTGACACCTTCCCAGGGCGCGAGGGCCGCGTGGGCCGGGCGGCCCCGGTAGGTGATGTCCCAGGCGCCGATCGCGAGGGAGGAGGCGCCGACGGAGTCTTCCTGGGCGGCGTGCGCCATCAGCGCCGCCGCCACGTTGTCGAAGACGCCCGCGTCGATGAGCAGCACCTTGCCGCCGATGTCCTCCTCGGCGGGGGTTCCGATGAGCCGTACGGTGACGTCGAGCCGGTCCGCGACGGCCGCGAGGCCGAGCGCCGCGCCGACCGCCGCCGCGCCGTTCACGTTGTGCCCGCAGGCGTGGCCGATGCCGGGCAGCGCGTCGTACTCGGCGCAGAAGGCGAGCACCAACTCGCCGCTGCCGTAGGTCGCGTCGAGTGCGGTGGGCAGCGAGTCGAGGGGGCGGGACACCGTGAAACCGGCCGCCTCGAGAAGCTCTGCGATCTTCGCGGCCGAGCGGTGTTCCTGGAGGGCGGTCTCGGGTTCGGCGTGCAGGCCGTGGCTGAGCGCGACGAGGCGCTCGCGCCAGGTGCGGACGGCCAGCGTCACCGCGTCGTGCAGGGCGCCCGGGTCGTGCAGGGAGCCAGAGCCGTGCGGGGAGCCGGCGTCGTACAAGGAGCCGGAGTCGTACAAGGAGCCGGAGTCGTACAAGGAGCCGGAGTCGTGCAGGGATTTCGAGGTCGTCACGCGAGACTCTCCTTCGCGTCGGTGTGTACGTCGATGTCGGCCGCGGCCCCTCCCTTGCCCGCACCCGCACCCCCGCCCCCGTACAGCAGCGCGAGTCCCCCTCCGAGGAGTGCGACGACGGCACACGTGCCCCAGCCCCACACGAACCCGGAGAGCGCGATGTGGCCGCCGAGCTGGTGTGCCGAGAAGAGCGCGCCGAGCACGGCGGCGCCGATCGCCGCGCCCAGGGACAGCGCGAGTTCGTTGATGCCGACGGCCAGCGCGGTCTGCCGCTCGGGCACGATCTCCGCCGACAGCGTCCGCGTGATCGATTCGAAGACGCCGGTGGCGAGGCCGACGACCAGCGCCGAGGCGACGTACTGCGGGAGTGTGGCGTGGAAGAGGATCATGCCGAGGAAACCGAGTCCGATGAGGGCGCCGCCGGTGGCCAGGACGGCGCGGTCGCCGATGCGGCGGGCGAGGCGCGGCGTGGCCGTGGAGCCGGCGAAGCCCAGCACGACCATGGCCAGGGACACCGTCGCGATGGACTGCGGGCCGAGTCCCATGCCGTAGCCGACGGCGTCGGGGTCGGCGCCGAGGAACAGGGCGTTGGCGCCGAGGAAGCCGATGCACCCGAAGGCCGCGCAGAACGTGTGCGCGCTGACCGCCGCGAGCCGCCGGTCGCGCAGCATGCGGACGCTCACCAGCGGCTGGGCCGCGCGGCGCTCCACCGTCACCCAGGCGACGAACGCCGCCACCGCGAGGGCTCCCGTGCCCAGGGAGCGGGCCGAGGCCCACCCCCACGTGCCGCCCTGCGCGAGCACCAGGACCAGCGCCACGAGTCCGACGGTCAGCAGCGCCGCCGCCCCGTAGTGGAACCGGCCGCCGAACTCCCCGTCGCTGTCCGGCAGTACGAGGCCCGCGGCCAGGGCGAGCACCGCCACCGGTACCGCCGCCCACAGCCCGGCCTCGGCGTGCCGCTCGCTGAGGGCGCCGGCCACGAGGCCGCCGACGCCGATGGCGATCAGCAGGGCGCCGACGAGCAGCGACATCCCAGTGCGACCGCGTTCGGGGGCGCGGGACCGCAGGATTCCGGCGAGCAGCGGGAAGAACCCGACCACCGCGCCCTGGAGGACCATCCCGACGGCGAGTGTCACCACCGTCGGCCACATCGCCATCAGCAGCGACCCGGCCGCGACCATCGTGAGGGCCACCCGCAGCAGGCGGCGGTGGCCGTAGAGGTCGCCGAGGCGCGAGAGCAGTGGTGTGAGCACGGCGAACGCGCACTGCGACAGCAGATAGAGATTGTTCTGGGCCACTCCCCCGATGCCGAGCCGCTGCCCCAGCTCGGGGAGCAGCGGGGTGAGATAGCCCTGGACGACGCCGCTGAACACGACGACCACCGCCATCGCACCGAGCATGCCGCGGCCGGTACCGACCGCCGATCCACCTGTGCCCACGTCTGCGCCCACTGAGGACGTCCCTTCTGGCCGGAATCGAATGCGGTGGCTACTGTGCGGGCTGCGGTCGCACGGGTCCGCGGATTCGTCGGAAACGAGCAGGGAAAGGCCGCCCGATGCGAGAAACAGTCACGGTGAGCGAGCTGGATCTGGCACTCGTCAACGCCCTTCAGCTGCGCCCCCGCGCCTCCTGGACCGAGCTCGCACCGCCGCTGGGTGTCACCGCGAGCACCCTCGCCCGTCGCTGGGAGCGGCTGACCGAAGAGGGGCTCGCGTGGGTGTACGCGGCGCCGGGGCGGGAGTTCTCGCGCACGCGCTGCACGGCGTTCGTGCTGGTGCGCTGCCGGCCCGGCACCCGCGCGCGTATCGCCGAGGAGCTGTGCGAGCGGCCCGAGGCCGTGACCATCGAGCTGACCGGGCCCGGCAGCGCCGATCTGCTCATCGACGTCCTCGCCCCCGACCTGCCCGCCCTCACCCGGTTCGTGACGACACACCTCGAACCGCTGCCGGGTGTCACCGCGGTCGACTGTCTCTTCGCCACGTCCCTCTACGTGGAGGGCAGCCGCTGGCGGCTCCGTTCGCTGGATCCGGCGCAGCTCAGTGCCCTGGGCCGGGCGGGCGCGCGCCCGCCGGAGCCGGCGGTGAGCGTCGAACTCGACGCGGTGGACCGGGGGTTGCTCGACTCCCTGGTCGGCGACGGCCGCCTCGGCCTCGCGGCGCTCGCCGAACACACCGGAACCAGCCCCGCCACCGTCCGCCGCCGCCTGCACCGGCTCACCGACTCGGGTGTGCTCACCCTGCGCTGCGACATGGCGAACGCGCTCGCGGGCCGTCCGCTGCCGGTCTCGCTGCTCGGCCGCGTCCCGGCCCGTGACATCGCCGCCGTCCACCGCGCGCTCGCCGCGCTGCCCGAGTGCCGTCTCGTCGCCGCGGTCACCGGCCGGACCAATATCTTCGCCACCCTGTGGGTGCGGGACCTCGGTGACATCCAGCGCCGCGAGACCGCCCTGGGCGCGCGCCTGCCGACCCTGGAGTTCACCGACCGGATCGTGGGCCTGCACACGGTCAAGCGCATGGGCCACCTGCTGGACGAGGACGGCCGACGCGTCGGGGTGCGCCCGATCAGGCCGTGGTGAGCATCGCCACGGGGCGCCCGCTTCCTCCTACTCCGTCCGCAGCGACTCCAGCGCCTTCTCGATGCGTCGCGCCCGCGTCTCGGGCTTCTTCGCCGACTCGACGGCGAGGACGTGCTGCCGCTTCCGGCTGTGGGAGAGGGCGTCGTAGGCGGCGCGGGCGGCCGGATCCGCGTCGAGGGCGCGGGCGAAGTCCTCGGGTTCGGTCACGGTGCGGGGCTCGGTGTCGAGCCGCAGGTCGACCTCGACCTCCTCGCCCGTCTCGATGCCCGCGGCCTCCCGGTTGGCCTTGCTCAGGCCGAGCAGGCAGCGGCCGCGCATGATGGCGACGCGGCTGCGCCAGGTGTGTCCGTTGATCGTGATGACCACGGGCGGCCGCTTGCCGCCGCCGAGTCCGTCCACGAGCTCCGCGGGCACCTCCAAGCCGTGCATCGGCTCCGGGGGTTCGACGTAGGTCCGGAACTTCATGTGCTGCTCCTGTTCGCGCAAGGGCCGTCCAATCGGGAGCGTAGGGGATCTTGACCACCAGGCAGTGACTGCTTAGCTTCGGTCAGTGATTCGATTCGATCATCTTGAGGCCAACTCCACTGGCCGCACACCTTGTTGCAGGGAGACGTCGAATGTGTGAGTCCTGCTGCCCCACGCCCCGTACGCCGCGCATGAGCCGCGCGCAATTCCTGCAGCTGGCGGGCGCGGGGGCCGCCGCGGCGGCCGTGTCCGGGGCGTTCGCCGGGTCGGCCGCCGCCGCTTCCCGGCCGGCGAAGCCCGGGAGTGCGGGGCCGTTGCTGGTCGACAACGTACGTGGCTGCACGCTCTCGCGCGGCAAGCTGCGCAGATTCTCCCGGATGCTGCTCACCCCCGAGGGGCGTGTCGCCGCGCTCGACGTCGGCGCGGCGCCGAAGGGCATACGCCGGCTCGACGGCCGCGGCCGGGTACTGCTGCCCGGACTGCACGACGCGCACGGGCACTTGTGGGGGCTCGGCGCCCTCGCCGTCGAGCTGAACCTCGTCGGGACCCGTTCCCTGAAGGAGGCGATGGACCGGCTCGCCGCGTACGACACCGCGCACCCCGACGACGCGTGGATCCTCGGCCGCGGCTGGAACGAGGTCGTGTGGGGGCTCGGACGGCTGCCCAACGCCGCCGACCTCGACGCGGTCGTCGACGACCGGCCGGTGTGGCTCGGCCGGGTGGACGGCCACGCGGGTGTCGCCAACACGGCGGCACTGAAGGCCGTGGGCGTCACCGCGGACACCCCCGACCCCGACGGCGGCCGGATCGTGCGCGACGCCGCCGGCAATCCGACCGGAGTCCTCATCGACGCGGCGCAGTCGCTGGTGGAGGACAAGCTCCCCGAGCCCACGCTCGACGACGTACGCGCCCGTGCGCGCGCCGCGCAGAAGCAGCTCGGCAGCGTGGGCATGACGTCCGTGTCGGAGGCGGGCACGGACGCGAGCGGCGTCGTCGTGCTGCGGCAGCTCGCGGACGAGGGCGCGCTGACGGTCCGCGTGAACGCCTTCCTCTCCTACAAGGCGTTCACCGACATCGGAGCGGATGCCCGCACCGACTCCTACGCCGACGACATGGTCCGCATCCGCACCGTGAAGCAGTACATCGACGGCGCGCTCGGCAGCCACGGCGCCGCGCTCCTCGCACCGTACGCCGACGACCCGGACACCAGCGGGCTGCTCCAGGTGGAGCCGGAGGAACTTCAGCGGCGCGTGGAGCAAGTGGTGCGCGGCGGCTACCAGTCGGCGGTGCACGCCATCGGCGACCGCGGCAACCGCGTCGTCCTGGACGCGTACGAGCAGACGTTCCGGCGCGTCGGCGACGCCGGGATGCGGCACCGGATCGAGCACGTACAGGTGCTCTCGCCCGAGGACATTCCGCGGCTGCGCAGGCTCGGCATCATCGCCTCGATGCAGCCGGTGCACGCCACCGACGACATGAACATGGCTGAGGACCGGATCGGGGCCGAGCGCATCAAGGGCGCGTACGCCTGGCGCACGTTGATCGACCAGGGCACGCACCTGCCGTCCGGTTCGGACTTCCCCGTGTCGTCCGAGAACTCCTTCGACGGTCTGCACGCCGCCGTCACCCGCACGGACCGGGACGGCAAGCCGGCAGGCGGCTGGCACCCGGAGCAGGCCATGACGCCGGTGGAGGCGCTCCGCTCCTTCACACTGGAGCCCGCCCACGCCGCACACCAGGAGCACGTCCTCGGCACCCTGGAGCCGGGCAAATGGGCCGACTTCGTCCTCACCGACACCGACCCGTTCGCCCTGCCGTCCGGCCGCGCGGTGTGGCAGACGAAGGTCCTCCAGACGTGGGTCGCGGGCAAGCGGGTCGGCGAGTACGGCGACCTGTAAAGCGCGGCCGTCGGCCCGCTCGGGACGGCGCCCCGGACCGGGGCGCCGTTCGGGCGGTCAGCCCAGTTTGGCCGTCTGCTTCTCGATGACATCGGCGGGCTGCTCGTAGGACTCGCCGCGGGTGACCGCAGCGATGTTGAACGACGAGAACCCGGCGAGCGTGCCACCGACGCGGACGACGGCGACCTTGGTGTCGGCCGGTGTGCCGTCCTGCTTCGTCCCGACGGTCCAGGCGACGGCGTCGTCACCGACCGCGAGCTTCTCGCTCGCCACTCGCGTGACCTGCTGCTTCTCTCCGTCCGCCGTCATGGAGAAGCCCGCGGCGCACTTCTTGCCGGCCGCGCGCAGCGCGTCGAGGGCGCGCTGCGCGCCGTCCCCTTCGTAGGACCAGAGGGAGGCCGTGGTCTTGGTGACGTCGAGCGAGTCGAGCGTCGCTTCCTTGGCCTCCTTCTCGGTCATGTTCGCGAGCTCGTCCATCGACGGCATGCCCTTCTTGGCCTTCGCGGACTCGTGCACGGCGAGCCGCTGCACGCTCGCCGCGGGTTCGGCCGCGGGCAGCGAGGAGAGGACCTGACCCACGGGGTCGCAGGCGGCCTTGCCGACGGAGACGCTTCCGGGCGCGAAGATCTCCTTCTCGCCCGGCTCGGTGATCTTCTGGCCCTGCACGTCCCCCTGGACGAGCACGCGCTTCTCCAACTGGGCGGCCGTGAGCGCCTTCACGGGGGCCGGCGAGGCACTCCCCTTCGCCTCCGCCTTCGCACCGCCCTCCTGCCCGGCGCCACAGGCGGTGACCACGAGGGTGCAGGTGGCGGCGGCTACGGCCAGGACCGCACGACGGGCGGCGACGGAACGCATGTGAACCTCTTTTCGGTACCGAGCCCCCGGGCCGGAAGCGACACGGGGTTCTCGGACACATGACCGCCAAGATCGTTTGAAGGTTGTACGACGGAGCGGGGAACTTTCGCTCACACCGACGGTGGGGCCCTCGCCGGGTCAGCGCGCCAGCGCTCTGCCGATCTCCCCCGCCGCGTCCGTGACCTGGGCCGCGAGGTCCGCCCGCGCGCGTCCGGCCTCGGTCAGGCGGTGGGTGGGGCCCGCGATGCTGATGGCACCGACGGTGCGGCCCGAGGTGTCGCGGAGCGGGGCGCCGATCGCGGCCCTGCCGTCCGCGTGCTCGTCGACGGCCGCGGCCCAGCCTCTGCGGCGTATCTCGTACAACTCGGCGGCCAGGGCGGCCCGTTCGGTGAGGCTGCGGTCCGTGAAGGCCGGCAGTTCCGCGGGGACGTCCAGATCGTGGTCGAAGGCGAGCAGGGTCTTGCCCACGGCCGAGGCGTGGAGCGGCAAGTGGGCGCCCATGCGCAGGACTTGGGTGCTGTCGTCGGGGCGGAAGACGTGGTGGACGACGAGGGCGCCGCGCTCGTGCGGCGTGGCGATCCAGACCGATTCGCCGCTGCGTGCGGCGAGGGTGTCGGCGCTGTGCAGGGAGCGGGCGCGCAGTTCGTTGGTGTCGAGGTCGCCGTTGCTCAGGTGGAGCAGCGAGGCGCCGATCCGGTACTTGCCGGTGGCCGGGTCCTGTGCCACCAGGCCCGCCGCGACCAGCGTGCCGAGGATGCCGTGCAGGGACTCCTTCGGCAGCCCCATCGCGCGGGCCAGTTCACTCACCCCGAACGGCCGGGGCCCGGACGCGAGCAGCCGAAGGACGAGTGCCGCCCGCTCCACCGACTGGATCCGCTCTGCCACGCGGGCACGGTAGCCCACCGTTGGTCGGCGGCGGCTCCCGGCCCTACCTTCGTAGACGTCAAGACATCACCGGACCGACGTTTCCGCGGAGATGAGCACCCCATGTCGAAGATCCTTTTCGTGCTGACCGGCGCCGACCACTGGACGCTGGCCGACGGCTCCCACCACCCCACGGGCTTCTGGGCCGAGGAGGCCATCGCCCCGTACGACGCGTTCAAGGCGGCGGGGCACGAGATCGTCGTGGCGACGCCGGGCGGCGTGGTCCCCACCGTCGACGCGGGCAGCCTCGCGCCCGAGTTCAACGACGGGCAGGAGAACGCCGCCCGGATGGCCGCGGCCGTGTCCTCGAACGACGAGCTGCGCTCCCCCATCAAGCTGGAGGAGGTGAACCTGGACGACTACGCCGCCGTCTTCTACCCCGGCGGTCACGGCCCGATGGAGGACCTCTCGGCGGACGCCGACTCCGGCAGGCTTCTCACCCGCGCCCTGGACTCCGGCAAGCCGCTCGGCGTCGTCTGCCACGCGCCCGCCGCGCTGCTCGCCGCCACGAAGGACGACGGCACCAACGCCTTCGCGGGCTACGACGTCGCCGCGTTCACCAACGTAGAGGAGGCCCAGGCCGGCTTCGCCGACAAGGCGCGCTGGCTGCTCCAGGACCGGCTCACCGAGGCGGGCGTGAACGTTCAGGTCGGTGAGCCGTGGGCGCCGCACGTGGTCGTCGACCGCAATCTGGTCACGGGACAGAACCCGGCCTCCGCCGCCCCGCTCGCGGCCGAGCTGCTGAAAAAGCTGCCCTGACCACCGATCTCCGCCGCGGATGTCACAGTGGACGCAAGCGTTCCGTTCGTCTCGTGGAGGTTCCCCCCGCATGCGTCTGCTGCTCATACGTCACGGTCAGACCCCGTCCAACCTGAAGCGCCTCCTGGACTCCGCGGCGCCGGGCCCCGGCCTGACGCCGCTCGGCCTGGAGCAGGCGGCGGCGCTGCCACGGACGCTGGCCGACGAGCGGATCGACGCCCTCTACGCCTCCACCCTCGTCCGCACGCAGCTCACGGCCGAGCCCCTGTCCCGGTCGACCGGCCTCGACGTCGTGATCCGCGACGGGATCCGGGAGATCGCGGCCGGTGACCTGGAGATGCGCGGCGACGACGAGTCCGCGCAGAAGTACCTCAACACCGCGTTCTCCTGGTCCTCCGGTGACACCGCGATCCGGATGCCCGGCGGTGAGACCGGCGAGGAGACGCTCGGCCGCTTCGATTCCGTGGTCTCCGAGGCGGCCGGGACCGGCGCGGACACCGTGGCCATGGTCAGCCACGGCGCCGTGATCCGTACGTGGGCGGCCGCGCGGGCGGGCAACGTCGACGTCGCCTTCGTCGCCGCCCGCCCGCTGCCCAACACGGGCATCGTCACCCTCACCGGCTCGCCGGAGCAGGGCTGGGAGCTGGAGCTGTGGGAGGGGCGGCCGCTCGGCCAGTGAGCCGCCCCTCCGGTCCCGGTCCCCTCAGGACCCGAGCACGGCCGGGTCCGGACCCACGCGCTCGCCGGTCTCCAGGCCGGCGAGCGCGGCCATGTCGTCCGCGGCCAGCTCGAAGTCGAAGACGGCGATGTTCTCGCGGATGCGGGACGGGGTCACCGACTTCGGGATGACGACGTTGCCGAGCTGGAGGTGCCAGCGCAGCACGATCTGCGCGGGGCTGCGGTCGTGCTTGTGGGCGAGCGCGGTGACGATCTCGTCGTCCAGGACGCCGTTGCCGCGGCCCAGCGGGGACCAGGCCTCCGTGGCGATGCCGTGCTGCGCGTCGTACGCGCGCAGCTCGCTCTGCTGAAGGCGCGGGTGCAGCTCGATCTGGTTGAGGGCCGGGACGACGGAGGTCTCGGCGGCGAGCCGGTCGAGGTGCTCGGGCAGGAAGTTGGACACCCCGATGGCGCGGGCCCGGCCACTGGCGAGGATCTCCTCGAACGCCTGCCACGTCTCGACGTACTTGTCGCGCGACGGCACGGGCCAGTGGATCAGGTACAGGTCGACGTAGTCCATGCCGAGCCGGTCGAGGGAGGCGTCGAAGGCGCGCAGCGCGGAGTCCCGGCCCTGTTCGGTGTTCCACAGCTTGGTCGTGACGAAGACGTCCTCGCGGGCCAGGCCGTAGTCGGCGATGGCGCGGCCGGTGCCCTTCTCGTTCTCGTACAGGGCCGCCGTGTCGATGCTGCGGTATCCGGCGTCCAGGGCGCTCGTGACCGCGGCGTGCGCCTCGTCGTCGGGGACCTGGAAGACGCCGAAGCCGAGCTGCGGCATGGTGACGCCGTTGTTGAGGGTGACCTCGGGAGTGGTGCTCATGACTCGTGTGTCCTTACGTGGTGACTCAAGTCCGGTGTGTCGCAAGACGTGCGTACGTCCCTGGAGGCGCATGCCCGTCCCTTGCAACGTACGTCTTCTCGGCCTGTGCGGTTCATGAGGGGTCACCCGGTACACGAGGGGTCACCCGGTTCCGGTCGCGACCGCGAGGCCGAAGCCGATCAACACGACGCCCGTGGTCCGCCCGATCGCACGGCGCACCCGCGGCCGCTGGAACACCGGCCCGGCCCGCGAAAGCAGCAGCGCGTACCCGGCGAGCCAGGCGACGGTCAGCGCGGCGCGGCACAGCACGAGGACGGTCATGTCCGTGGCCCGGGAGAGTTCCGGCGGTGCCAGCGTGGGGAGCAGTCCCGTGTACGATACGGCGATCTTCGGGTTGAGCGGATTGCACCCGAGCCCGGTCCGCCACGGGTGTCCCGCGCCGCTGGGCCGGGCCGTCGTCGGGGCGAGGCGCGCGGCGGGGCGGTGCTGCCACAGCGCCTGGCCGCCGAGGAACAGCAGATACCCGGCGCCGAGCAGCTTCACGACCAGGTAGGCGGTGCCGGACGCGGCGAACACCGGTCAGCAGGCCGAGGACACCGATCGCGGCGAGCAGGTGGGTCAGCATTCCGCGTCGCCGGAGGCGGGGTGCGGGTTCGCGGTGCTGCCCTCCGTGCTCAGCAGGACGACGACCGACGCGGGACCGAGCCCCAGCGCCGCGCGCCGTTCGGCGGCGCCGGGGCCGGTGAGTGCCGCGCGCAGGCCGGCCAGTGGCGCGGCGCCGCAGGGTCCCGAGGAGACACCGAGGTTCGCGAGGCGGGTGACCGCGCGGGCGCTGTCGGTGTCACGGACCGCGACCGCCGCGTCGAGGCCCGCCTCCAGGTACGGCCAGGCGAGCGTGGAGAGCGTGCCGCAGTTGAGGCCGGCCATGCTGGTGTCGGCCGTGGTGACGCTGGTGGGTTCGCCGCGGGTGAGGCTTTCGAAGACGCAGGCCGCGGACTCCGGCTCGACGGCGAGCAGCGCGGGCGCGTGCCCCGAGGGCCGGCTGCGGTAGTGGGTGACCACGGCCTGGGCCAGCGATCCGACGCCCACGGGCACCACGACGAGGTCCGGTTCCCGGGCGCCCAGTTGCTCGTCCACTTCGGCGCAGAGCGTGGAGTAGCCCTCGACGATCCACCCCGGGATCCGCTCGTAGCCGGGCCACGCGGTGTCCTGGACCAGGACCGCGCCGGGTGCCTCGGCCACCTCCGCGGCCCGGCGCACCGCCTCGTCGTACGTGCCCGGCACCTCGGTGACCTCCGCGCCTTCCGCGGCGATGGCCGCCACGGCCTCCGGGTGCACGCCCCGCGGAACGACCACCTGGGCGTGGTGTCCGAGCAGCCGGGCCGTGCGGGCGACGGCCCGGCCGTGGTTGCCGTCCGTGGCGGTCACGAGGGTGACCGGGCCGCGCGCTCCGGCGAGGGCGCGGTGGACGGCCCAGGACGCGCCGAGCGCCTTGAAGGCGGGCAGCCCCAGGCGGCTGGACTCGTCCTTGACGAGGACCCGTCCGACGCCCATCTCCTGTGCCAGTTCCGGGAGTTCCGTCAGCGGTGTCGGCACGTAGTCGGGCAGCGCGGTGTGGAATGCGCGTACGTCGGCGGGTACGGGGGCGCAGCGCCAGGCACGGGCGCCGGGCCGGGCGGTCCACGGCAGCGGGTCACGGGGGATGTCAGGATTCTCATTCACAGGGTCAGCGTGCAGCCCTCTTCTACAATCGGTCCAGCGAACGTTTTCGACTGGTACCCACGGCCGAACCGACCATTGCGCGGCACGCTGGCCGCCGTCGCCTCGGCCCTGTCCTACGCGCCGTCCTCCGTCTCGCAGCAGCTCTCGCAGTTGGAGGCGGAGGTCGGTGTCCCGCTCCTGGAGCCGGTGGGGCGGCGGGTGCGGCTGACGGAGCAGGCCGAGATCCTCGTGGCGCACACGGAGGCGGCGCTCGGGCTGCTCCGCGACCGTCAGCCGCATCTGCGCGTCCACGTCACGCAGTTGGAGCCGGAGAGCGCGCTCCCCGCGCGGCGGGCTTCGAGCCCGATGTGCGCTTCGAGACCACGGACCTGCTGCTCCACCTCCGCCTCGTCGAGCAGGGCCACGCCGCCGCGTTCCTTCCCGACCTGGTGTGGAGCGGCCGGTCCCTGACGGTGGCGCTGCGCGCGGCGTTGACACGTTGACGTTTCGTGCTCAAACATGGGGCGAATCAAGCACGCTCTTGCATAGTGGCAGCACTCAGTCCGGGTTCCATACGAACAAAGGACATGAAACGTGCGCATTTCGCTCCGAAGGCCGGGACGGCGCGGCACCCACCCAGCCTCGCTCGTCGCAGGCTTCGTCGCCGGGCTGCTCGTCGCCGCCGGCACCACCGTGTTCGCCACGAGCGGCGCGCCCGACGCCGCGCCCGACCCGCAGGACACGCCCTCCACTTGGCTCGGCGCGAAGGTCGCCGACGCGATGGGGACCAGGGACACGATCACCTGGGTGCCGACCGGGGCGTTCGCGCACTCCGCGGAGGTGCGGGTGCCGAGGTATCCGCAGAAGGCGATCCAGGGCAAGGACACCAAGGAGCTGAAACTGTCCGCGGTGCGCGGCGAGCAGGTGTCCGCTCAGCTCGCCATCGCCTCGGGCACACCGCTCAGCGGCGTATCGGCGCGCGTCGGTGAGCTGACCGGCCCCCAGGGCGTCCGGCTCGGCGGGGACCCGGCCCAGGTGCGCTTCGTGAAGTACGTGCCCGTGCAGCGGTCCAAGACGGAACAGGACTGGTCCGCCACCATCGACCAGGTGAGTTCGGCCACCGAGGTGTCCGGCGACCGCAATCCGGATGTCGTGGGGGACGCGCTGGAGGAGCGGCCGGCCGTCGACGTGCCCGCGTACGCCGCACAGCCGTTGTGGTTCACCTTCCGCATCCCCAAGGGGACTCCGGCCGGCACCTACCAGGGCACGGTCGCCGTCACCACGAACGGGAAGACCCACACCACGTACCCGCTGACCATCGAGGTCGCGGACGTCACCCTGCCCGACCCGGCCCACTACCGGTTCTTCCTGGACGTCTGGGCCCAGCCCGAGACCATCGCGCAGGCGCACCACGTCGCGCCCTGGTCGGCGCGGCACTGGAAGCTCATCGACACCTACAACCGGGACCTGGCGAGCCGCGGCCAGAAGGTCGTCAACACCACCGTCGTCGACAACCCCTGGCACCATCCGTGGGCCCTGGGCAGCAACAAGTCGCAGACGGCGACCCCGTACTCCAGCATGGTCCGCTGGAGCTGGGACGGCGAGCGGTTCCGCTTCGGCTTCGACCGCTGGGACAAGTACGTCGCCGCCGCCGAGCGCGCCGGGCTCGGCCCGGACATCGGCGCGTACTCCATGCTGGCCTTCCAGGACAAGGAACACCTGACGTATGTCGACACCCGCACCGGCAAGAACGTGTACGAGAACGTCGAGTTGGGCGGCAAGCGCTGGCGGCAGGCGTGGGGCGCCTTCTTGCGGGCGTTCGAGCGGCATCTGCGGGACACGGGCCGCCTCGACCACACTGGCTGTCCTTCGACGAGCGGCCCGTCGACACCATGACGGTCGTGCGGGACTTCGTGCACGAGGTGGCGCCCGCCTTCGACCGGCGCATCTCGGTCGCCGGCTCCATCAACACGGAGCCCCTCGCCTCGAACCTCGCCGTCGACTGGGGCGGCCTCGACAAGCTGACCCCGGAGAAGATCGCCGAGCGCCGCAAGGACGGCAAGATCAGCACGTTCTACGTGTACGGCAGCCCCGACCACCCCAACACCTTCTCGTACTCCCCCGCGGTCGAGGCCCGGATGCTGCCGTGGGTCGCGGCCCAGCGGCGGCTCGACGGAGTGCTGCGCTGGTCGTGGAACAGCTGGACCTCCGACCCCTTCGCGCAGCCGGTGCACATCTTCACCCAGGGGGACGAATATCTCGTCTATCCGGGGAAGGACGGTCCGATGTCGAGCATCCGGTGGGAACAACTCAAGGAGGGCATCGAGGACTTCGAGCTGATAGCGCAGCTGCGCGACAAGCTCACGGACGCCGGGCGCGGCGACGACAGCGACGCACTGAAGGCCGCCCTCGACCTCGCCACCAGGAACCTCGACGGCCGCACCAAGGACGTCACCGACATCGAGAAGGCCAGAGCGGCCGTCATTCGGGAGTTGACCTCGTGACCGGATCCACCCCGCAGCACCCGGACCGTCCCCGCCTGAGTCGCAGACGCCTGCTGTCCAGCACGGCGCTCGTGCTGGGTGTCACGGCCGCCCTGCCCGCGCCGGGCACGGCCGCGTTCGGGGTCACCGGCGGCGGTGAGGGCTTCGACACCGGGCCCGCCGACGCGGCGCTGCGCCGGCTGCTTCCCCGCCACCACGACCAGGTCACCTTCCGCCCCGCAAAAGGCGGGGGCGCGGCCGACCGGTACCGGATCTCCGGCACGCGCGGACACATCGTCGTCGAGGGCTCGACCTCGGCCACACTCCTCGCCGGCCTGCACCGCTATCTGCGCGATGTGGCCCACGCGTCCATCACCTGGAACGGTGAGCAACTGAACCTGCCGACCCAACTAGCCGCACCTTCGGCAGAGTTGACGGCGTCGGCGAACGTCTCCCACCGGTTCGCCCTCAACGACACCAACGACGGCTACACCGGCCCGTACCGCGACTGGGACGCCTGGCAGCGGGAGCTGGACGTGCTCGCGCTGCACGGCTTCAACGAGGTCCTGGTGACGACCGGCGTGGAGGCCGCCCATTTCGACACGTTCCGCCGGTTCGGGTACTCCGAGGCCGAGCTGCTGGCCTGGATCCCCGCTCCGGCGCACCAGCCGTGGTGGCTGCTGCAGAACATGTCGGGTTTCGGCGGCCCGATCAGCCGCCGCCTCCTTGAGCGGCGGGCCGACCTCGGGCGCAAAATCGCCGACCGGGTAAGGGAGTTGGGCATGAAGCCGGTGCTCCCGGGCTGGTTCGGCACCGTGCCCGACCACTTCCCCGAGCGGGTCGACGGGGCGAAGGTCGTGCCGCAGGGCACCTGGAGCGGGTTCCAGCGCCCCGACTGGCTCGACCCGCGCACCAAGGCGTTCACCGAGGTGGGCGCCGAGTTCTACACCCGGCTCGACGCACGGCTCGGCGGCACCTCCATGTACAAGATGGACCTGCTGCACGAGGGCGGCCGGCCGGGCGACGTGCCGGTCGGCGAGGCCGCGCGCGCCGTCGAGACCGCCCTGCGCACGGCCCACCCCGGCGCCGTGTGGGCGATCCTCGGCTGGCAGACCAATCCGCGCCGCGAGATCCTCGACGCCGTCGACCGCGACCGGATGCTGATCGTCGACGGCCTCTCCGACCGCTACGCCACGGTGACCGACCGGGAGAGCGACTGGGGCGGCACCCCGTACGCGTACGGCAGCATCTGGAACTTCGGCGGGCACACGGCGCTCGGCGCCAACACCCCTGACTGGGTGGAGAGTTATCCGCACTGGCGGGACAAGGACGGCAGCAGGCTGTCCGGGATCGCCGCGATGCCGGAGGGGGCCGACAACAACCCCGCGGCGCTCGCGCTGCTCGGGGACCTCGCGTGGACGGCGGGCGACGTCGACCTCGACGACTGGTTCGGGCGGTGGGCGGCGGCCCGGTACGGCGGCGCCGACCGGCACGCGGCCGCCGCCTGGCGGGTGCTGCGCGGGACGGCGTACGGGATGCGCCGCACCGACTCCTGGAGCGAGGCGCCCGACGGCCTCTTCGGGGCCAGGCCCGGGCTGAACGTGAAGTCGGCCGCCGCGTGGAGTCCGCAGTCCGAGCGCTACGACACCGCGGCGTTCGACCGCGCACTCACGGAACTCCTCGCCGTCGCCCCGAAGTTGCGCGACAGCGCCGCCTACCGGCACGACCTGCTCGACGTCGCCCGGCAGGCCCTCGCCAACCGCAGCCGGGTGCTGCTGCCGCAGATCAGAGCGGCGTACGAGGTCCAGGACGCGACGCTGTTCGAGCAGCTCACGCGGACATGGCTCGACTGGATGAAGCTCCTCGACGACGCACTCGCCACCTCGGAGCAGCACTTGCTGGGCCGGTGGCTCGCCGAGGCCCGCTCCTGGGGAGCCGATCGCGCGGAACGGGACCTCCTGGAGCACGACGCCCGGTCGATCCTGACGACCTGGGGAGCCCGGGACGGCAGCGACGCGGGACTGCGCGACTACGCCAACCGGGAGTGGTCGGGTCTGGTCTCGGGCCTCTATCTGCCGCGCTGGCGCCGGTACTTCGCCGAACTGTCCCAGGCACTCGCCGAGAACCGCGAGCCCGCCGGGATCGACTGGTTCGCGATCGACGACGAGTGGGCGCACGGGCACGAAACATATCCGCGCCGCCCCTCGGGGTCGACCGAACGACTCGCGCGCCGGATCCACGACACCCTCGCGGGCGCCGCGCACCAGGCCACGCTGACCGCCTCCGTCACGCACGCCACCGTCTCCGCGGACGAACCAGCCTCCCTTGAGGTCACGTTCGCCAACCGCAACGGCCTCGCGCCCGCACGCGACGTCACCCTCTCCCTCGACCTGCCCGACGGCCTTACGGCCCGCGCGGAAGGGCCGGTCGAGGCGGCAGAGGTGGCTCCCGGCGAGAAGTTCACCGTCCGCTTCACGGTGTCGCTGACGGGAGCGGTGTCCCGGCTCGTGCTCCAGGTGCGCGCCGACGCCGCGTACCGGATGGGCACGGCGCGCGGCGCGGCGGTCGACGCGGTCCGCCTGCTGGCGGGTACCGGCGTCGAAGCGCCTTACCGGACGGCGTCCTTCAACGACGCGGTGTTCGGACAGTCCGGCGAGTCCTTCGCCATCGAGGGCGGCGGCTCCGATCTGTGGGGCGGTACGGACGAGTTCGGCGCGATCTATCGTCCGGGCGCCCTGACCGACGGGGCCTCGGCCTCGGTCCGGGTCGCCTCCCAGGACCGCACCGGCGGCTGGGCACGCGCGGGCCTGATCGTACGCAACGACCTGACTGCGAAGGAGAGTTCCGGCTACGTCAACCTCGCGGTCACACCGTCCAACGGATGCGCACTGTCCTGGGACGCCGACGGCAACGGCCACCTCGACTCCGTCACGACGGCGGGCGGCGCGGTGTCGGCGCCGGTGCGCCTGCGGCTGACCCGTCAAGGGGCCACATACAAAGGCGAGTTCAGCACGGACGGCACGACGTGGAGGACGGTCGGCACGGCGTCCCCTGCGGGGAGTGCGGCGGGCGGGCAGGACGTGGGCGCGTTCATGAGCGCGGTGAACGGTGGCGGCGGCGAGCGGGGAATCGCGACGTTCGACGCACTACGGACCACATCAAGCCCCTCCGGCGATTGAGGGAGCGGGGCCCGGGGCAGCGCCCCGCGACCTCGACCCCGTCCGCCGGTACGATCCGTCAGCGCTCCAAGAGCGGCAACACCCGGGCACCCAACAGGTCGACGCCCGCGTCATCCGTGAGGCCGTGAGGCGTCCCGAACTCCACGCGGGACGCACCCGCGTCGATGAGCGACTGCGCCTGCGCCGCGACCTGTTCGGGCGTGCCGGAGAAGGCGAACAGGTCGAGGAGCTCGTCGGGGATCAGCTTCCCGGCCCCGACGGAGTCGCCCCGGGCCAGCCGCTCCTTGACGCCCGCGAGGAGTTCGGCGGGCACGTCGACGGTCGGGTCGAGCCCGGCCACGACCGCGAGGTACATCGCGACCTCGGTACGGGCGTGGGCCCGCGCCCGCGCCCCGTCCTCGTCGACGACCGTCACAGCGCCGACCACGATGCCCACATGGTCCGCGGGTTCGGCCCCGGGCCCGCCCGCGATCCGGCGGCGCATCACGTCGACCATGGCGGGGTTCGCCGAACCGCCGATCTTGATCTCGCCCGCGATACGTCCGGCGAGGGCCGCCGTGCGCGCGCCCCAGGTGCCGATCAGGACGGGAACGTCGGGGCGCTCCGGCCGGTAGCGCAGCCGCGTTCCCGGGGCCAGCCGGAACACGTCTCCCTCGTACCCGTCCGCCGAGCCGGAGAGCAGAGTGCGGATCAGCCCCACCGCGTCCCGGATGTGCGCCAGCGGACGCGGCTGGCCGATGCCGACGTCGCCGAGCCACGTACCGCGGGCCAGGCCCAGGTAGGCGCGCCCGGAGGAGGCGAGATCGAGGGCGGCGACCTGGCCGGCGATCTCGTACGGATGCATCGAGTACGGGTTCCAGCAGGCGGCGCCGAGCCGTACGCGGTGTGTCGCGCGGGCCATCTCCAGAAGCGGGAAGAGCGGCGGCTGGTACATGAGGTCGCCGAAGACGGAGAGCACGTCGAAGCCGTGTTCCTCGGCGCGGGCGGCGAGACGGGCGTAGTCCTCGGGGTGCTTGTCGCTCTGCAGGCCGAGCCCGATCTCGACCCTCTTGCGGTCCGTGGCCGGGTGGGGCGCGTCCGTCACGTCAGGTCCTCCGTGTTCAGGCGGCACCGCGCCGTGCGGTCGATGCGCATGATCAGTCGTTCTTCCGGGTCGGGGCAGCACACGAGCGTGTCCCGTTCGAGCCAGTCGCCCGCGGGCAGCGCGCGCTGTTTGGCCGGCAGGAGCGGGAGCACCGCCTGCAACGCGTAGACGCAGAAGTGGCGTCCTTCGGGGATGCGCAGGCGGGCGCTGTCGACGAGTTCGAAGTAGTCGCCGACTTCCATGCCGCACACGGAGCGGCCCTCGATGCTGTCGACGCTGACCCTCAGGTCGTACAGCTCGGTGACCAGTTCCTCTTCCTCGGCGTTCCCGCTCATGCGGCTCCCGTCCTCATGCTGTGTGCCGCCGGTTCACAGTCCGCCGCCGAGAGCCCAAGGCCCACCCGTACGGCCTGCTCCTTCGGTTGCGGCGTGATCAGGCTGACGGCCAGGACCACGACCGCGTTGACGGCCATGGCGATGAGGCCCGGTTCCCATTCGGGCAGGTGGGCGGCCCAGTAGTCCTTGGCGAAGGGCGCGAGCAGCGCGGTGAACCCGGCGACGAGGCCGAGCAGCACGCCGATCGCGGACGTGCGGCGCCACAGGAAGGCGAGGACGACGGCCGGGGCGAGCATGCCGATGGCCGAGTAGGCGTTGAGCAGGATGTCTACGAGCGACTGACTGCGGCCGATGGTCAGCCACACGGCGACCGCAGCGAAGCCGATCATCGAAAGCCGGGAGACGAACAGCGTGGTGCGGTCGGACAGGCCGCGGCGTGCCACGGGGCCGACCACATTGCGCGCGAACAGGACGCCGGATGTCAGCAGCAGCACGGAGCCGGGGGCGAGCGCGAGCAGGAAGCCGGTGCCGGCGACGAGGCCGACCATCCAGGCCGGGTAGCTGTCCGAAACGAACTGCAGCAGCGCCGCGTTGAGGCCGCCGCCCGCCGGTTTCGTCCCCGCCACGAGGGCCGCGAAGCCGAGCAGGATCACGAAGAAGTACGCGAGGGAATACAGCGGCTGCCAGATGGCGTTGCGGCGGATCGCGGTGCTGGAGGCGGCCGAGTAGGAGACCTGGAACAGGTGCGGGAACACCCAGTTACCGAGGGCCACGTTGAGCGCGGAGGTCATCAGCCACGTCGAGGTGGTCGGGGACGCGGGGTCGATGCCGGGGAACTTCCCGATACCCGGGTGGTGTTCCTCGGCAAGGCGGAAGACGTCGAAGAGCGAGGAGGCCCCGACCTTGCCCGCCACGGTGACCGTGAGGAGCATGACGACCACGACCATCAGGACGTCCTTGACGCCCGCGGAGAACGCGGCCGAGCGCAGCCCGGCGAGGAAGACGAAGGCCAGCATCACCAGCGCCCCGATGACGACGGCCGCGTCGGACGACACCGAACCGCCCAGCGTGAGCCGGACGATGAGGCTGAGGCTGACCAACTGGATCTGTACGTAGACGACGAGGGCGGCGATGCCGACGAGCGCGGTGACGACGCCCAGCCAGGGCGCGCCGAAGCGGGCGGCGAAGAAGTCGGCCTGCGTGATCAGCGCGTGTTTGCGGCCGGCCCGCCAGATCTTCGGCATGAGCCAGTAGCCGAGGGCGTAGCTCAACGAGACCGAAGTGAAGGCGAGGTAGGCGGGGGCGCCCATCGCCCAGGCGTAGCCGGAGATACCGAGGACCGCGAAGGTCGTGTAGACCTCGCCGGCGTTCATGAACCAGAACAGGACGGTGCCGAAGCGGCGTCCGCCGACGGCCCAGCCCGACAGGGTGGTGGCCGGGGCGCCGCTGCTCGCGCGGCGGCCGAAGCCGATCGCGCCGACGACGGTGCCCACGACGATCGCGAGGACGAGTGCGAGTGTCACGAAACCTCACCCTCGGCCTTCGCGCTGTCGCCCCGCGCCGGTTCGGTGAGTTCGAGGAATCGGGCCTCCTCCGCGTCCACGCCCGCCCTGCGGTCGAGGCGGAAGACGAGGGCGATGACGGCGGTCGACGCGAGGACACCGAGCATCTGCCAGAGCATCGGGAACGGGATGTTCAGCGGCGCGACCCGTACGTCGTTGACCACGGGCACGAGCGCGACCTGCCAGACGAACGGGAGGACGAGCAGCCAGCGGTGGGCCGTGGCGGGCCTCGGTACCGTCGATGCCATCGCATCCCCTACAAGTCGGCTCGGATCGGATCGCGTTCGGGCGTCTCCCACGTGCAGTGTGACTGCACATGGGGGGCGATCCGAGACGCTAAACTCCGACATCGCAATCGTCAAAGCGCGTTCACAGAACGAGATGTGCACTCAGTCTGTACGGAGGATCATGATCGGCACTCGCCTGCGGGCGCTGCGCACGGAGCGGGGCATGAGCCTGCGTGCCCTGGCCCAACAGGCCGGCCTCTCGGCGACGCTCCTGAGCCAGGTCGAACGGGGCGTCACGGAGCCGAGCCTGGCCACCCTGCGGCGGCTCGCGGACGTGTTCGGCGCCTCGGTGGTCGCCCTGTTCGACGAGGAGGACGCCCCGGCGGTCCACATCAGCCGGCCCGGCGAGCGCTCCACCATCAGCGGCCCGCGCGGCCTCGTCCAGTACGAGCGCCTGGCCGGGAGCAACGGGCGCCTGGAGGTGCTCCGCGCGATCCTCCCGCCCGGCGCGGCCACGAGCGACGAGCCGTGGGCGCACCCCTCCACGGAGTGCGCCTACGTCATCGACGGCACGCTCACCGTGGAGATCGGGGGCGTCACCCACGAGGTGACCGCGCAGGAGTCCATCACCTTCGACGCCCGCCAGCCGCACCTGTACCGCGGTGCGGGGGACGGTCCGGTGGAGTACATCGTGTCGGTCACTCCGCCGTCGCCGTAGGCGGGATGTGGGGCGGGTGAGCTCAGAGGAACACCGCCACCGTCAGGATGATCGGCAGCGAGATCAGCGAGGCAAGTGTCATCGGGACGGTGTGGGTCTTGATGGTGCCCCGCGTGGAGAAGCCGAGCAGGGACTGGAACATCCAGAAGAAGTTGCTCGACACGTGGGGCACGAAGAGGGCGCCCGAGCCGGCCGCCAGCGCCACCAGGGCCAGCGGGGTGTCCAAGTGGCCCGCGATGGGGGCGAGGATGCCCGCGGCGGTGATGCCCGCAACGGAAATGGAGCCGAGCGCGATGTGCAGCACGGCGGCCATGATCCAGACCAGCAGCAGCGGCGGGAGGATGCCGGAGGCGAAGAGGTCGCCGAGCGTCCTGCCCATGCCGGAGCGCTCGATGACGGCTCCCAGCGAACCGCTGATGCCACTGAGCACCAGGATGGAACCGCACTGCGCCAGGGACTTCCCGATGACGTCTCCGATCTCGTCCCTGGACCGGACGCGGCGCGCCAAGACGTAGGCCACGGTGGTGCCGAGGAGGAGCGCGACCACCGGGTCGGTCAGGAATCCGATGGGCGCCGCGTCCAGGGAGAGGCCGTCGGCGAGTGCACCGCCCGCGATGAGGACGAGGACGAGCAGGACCGGGGCGACGGCGAGAGCGAGGGGCAGTGGGCGGGACTCTCGCGTCCGAGTCTGTGACAGTTCGGCGGGGGCGTCGGTGACGGTTCCAACGGCACTGGTTCCGCTGGGCGTTGGGGCGGCGGACAGCGCGGGGCCGGCGCTCCGCGCGGCGGGAACGGAGGCGGACGCGCCGGACTCCCCGCGCACTTCCCCCGCCTCGCCGTCCACGATCTCGTCGCTCGCCGGGTCCCACTTCATCCAGCGCAGGACGACCGAGAAGACGAGCACGGTCAGCAGCGCCGTCGGCAGCGCGACGACGAGGCCGAGCAGGAACATCTGTGGCGCACGGACACCGCCTGGCCGCCGTCCGGAACCCGGCCGGTGTCCCTGTACCTGCACACCGACGGTCGCCTCTCCCCCACCTCGCCGACCGAGCCCGAGGCATCGGTGGCGTACGACTTCGACCCGCGGAACCCGGTGCCCACCATGGGCGGGCAGGTGACATCCGGAGAGCCGGTCATGACGGGCGGCGCGTACGACCAGAACGCGCCGGACGCCCGCACGTTCGGTGCCGCTGAGCCCTATCTGCCGCTCGACGCCCGCGCCGATGTCATCAGCGTCCTCACAGCGCCCCTGGAACGGGAGGTGGTGGTCGCGGGCCCGGTCTCCGTGAAGCTGTACGTGTCGTCCTCCGCGCCCGACACCGACTTCACCATCAAGCTCATCGACCAGTACCCGCCCAATCCCGACCATCCGCATGGTTTCGCCATGAACCTCACCGACGGAATCTTCCGCTGCCGCTTCCACCGCTCCTTCGAGCGGCCCGAACCGCTGGTCCCCGGTGAGGTGTACGAGATCGAGGTGACGGTACCCGACACGGCGAACCGATTCGCGGCCGGCCATCGCATCCGGCTGGACGTCTCCTCCAGCAACTTCCCCCGCTTCGACGTCAACACCAACACCGGCGAACCGGAGGCGGCCGCGCGGCGCAGCGCGATCGCCGTCAACCGGGTGCACATGGACACCGTGCGGCCGTCGGCGCTGCGGGTGTGGGTCGAGGGCGGGGCGGATCAACCGGGCTATCGAAGCTCCGTCGCCGCCCCGCGCAATTCTTCGAGCGCGGCCAGGACCAACGGGGCCAGTTCTCCGGGGGACTCGTCGCGGGCGGGGGCGACCCACTCGGTGAAGCCGAGTTTGAAGGCGAGGACGCCGAGTTCCGCGGCGACCTGGGCCGTGGGTTCCGGGACGTCGCGGTGGCGCAGTGCTTCGACCATGGCGGCGGCCATGCCGATGCTCTTCAGGGCGTTGCGCTCCTGAAGTTCCTCGTTCGCCTCGATGGCCGCCTGCAGCAGCGGGCTCAGCTCGCGGTTGAAGGAGGTCATCTCGCCCGAGGCGCGCTCGAGGCCCGCCGCGACGGCCGCGACCGGTGTCGCGTCGTCGGGGGCCCCGGCGATGCCCTCGACCAGCAGACGGCTCAGGGTCTTCTGGCCCGCGGTGAGGATCTCCCGCTTGTCGGCGAAGTGCCGGTGGAAGGTGCTGCGGGTGAGGCCCGCGCGCTCGGCGATCTGGGCCACCGTCGTGTCGTCGTAGCCCTGCTCCGCGAACAGGCTCAGCGCCGCCACGACCAGGCGCTGCCGGGCATCCGGCTTCCATCTCGGCATACGGCCATCCTAAGTGATGCGACACATGTCGCATCAGTGGGTGTAGCGTGGTCGGTGATGCGACACATGTCGCATCACTCATTCCTTCGCACCTTGGAGTCCGCCATGCGCGTCTTCATCACCGGTGGCACGGGCCTGATCGGCTCGGCCGTCGTCGCCGAACTGCTCGCGGCGGGTCACGCGGTCACCGCCCTCGCCCGCTCCGACGCCTCCGCCGAGAAGGCCGCGGCCGTCGGCGCGGACGTGGTCCGTGGCGGGCTGACCGATCTCGACGTGCTGCGCACCACGGCGCAGCAGGCCGACGGCGTCGTCCATCTCGCCTTCAGCAACGACTTCAGCTCGCCGGAGGCGCTCGCGCGGTCGGTGGCCGAGGAGGGCGCCGCACTGGCGGCGCTCGGTGATTCCCTCGTCGGCAGCGACCGGCCGCTCGTCACCGTGTCCGGTACGCCCCATGCGGCGGGGCGGGCCTCGACCGAGGAGGATCCGCTGCCCACGGACGGGCCGGTCGGCGGGCGCAGCGTGTCGGTCGAGCGTGCCCTCGGCCTCGCCTCGCACGGCGTGCGCAGCTCGGCGATCCGGCTGCCGCGCACGGTGCACATCGAGGGCGACGGCGGGTTCGCCGGGCTGCTCACGCAGATCGCCCGGCAGTCCGGCGTCGCCGGCTACCCGGGCGACGGCACGCAGCGCTGGCCCGCCGTCCACGCGCTCGACGCCGCCGTCCTGTTCCGGCTCGCCCTGGAGAAGGCACCGGCGGGGACCGCGTGGCACGCCGTCGCCGACGAGGGCGATGCGGTACGGGACATCACGGCGGTCATCGGGCGGCGTCTCGGCGTTCCGTCCGCGTCCGTCCCGGAGGAGAGCTTCGGGCCGCTCGGGCCGATCTTCGCGACCGACCAGCCGTCGAGCAGCGCGCACACCCGCGCCGCTCTCGGCTGGCAGCCGACCCACCCGGGCCTGCTCGAGGACCTGGAGAAGATCCGGCCCTGAGACATCGGGGCGGCGGTGCGGTCAGGCCGCCGGACCGTTGAACTCCGCCGCCACCGCGCGCAGTCCGCGCACCCCGCACTCGATGACCGGCTCCGTCTGCGGGGCGAAGCGCGGTGAGTGGTTGCCGGGGATGCCCGGGCGCGGCTGCGTCGGGTCCTCGCCCTCGTACAGCTTGGGGTCGAAGCTGCCCCACATCCAGAACACCGACGGGCAGTCGAGGGTCGTGCCGAAGACGCCGAAGTCCTCGCTGCCGGAGAGCGGGCGCGCCATGTGCTGGACGCCCTCCTCGCCGTAGACGGAGAGCAGGGCGGTGCGGGCGCGCTCGGCGGCGTCGTCGTCGTTGACGGTGAGCGGGAAGGCGTTGAGCGGCTCGATCTCCGGCTCGCGCGGGGCGCCTGCGGTCTGTGCCTCGCCGCGCACGATCCGCTCGATGGCGGCGAGGACGCGCTCGCGGACCTTGGGGTCGAAGGTCCGGACGTTGATCTTCAGCTCGGCGGTGTCCGGGATGATGTTCTCCTTGTGGCCGGCCCGGAACGAGCCGACCGTCACCACCGCCGCGTCCTGCGCCGCGATCTCCCGGGAGACGATCGTCTGAAGCCGGGTCACGACCTGGGCGCCGAGGACGATCGGGTCGACCGTCAGCTCGGGCTGCGAGCCGTGGCCCCCGGCCCCGTACAGGCGGATGCGGAAGCTGTCCGCGGCCGCCATGGTCGTGCCGGGGCGCAGCGCCACCGTGCCGGTGGGCAGCGGGCTGACGTGCTGGCCGAGGCAGACGTCCGGGCGCGGGAAGCGGTCCGCGAAGCCGTCGTCGACCATGGCGCGGGCGCCCGCCGCGATCTCCTCGCCGGGCTGGAAGACGGCGAGCAGTGTGCCACGCCAGGACGTACGGTCCGCCGCGTACAGGGCGGCCGCGCCGAGCAGCGCGGTGACGTGGTGGTCGTGGCCGCATCCGTGCATCACCGGGACCTCGTGGCCGTCGGGACCCGTCGCGGTGTCGGTCGAGGCGTAGGGCAGGCCCGTGTCCTCGGCCAGCGGGAGCCCGTCGGTGTCGGCGCGGAGCAGGACCGTGGGGCCCTCGCCGTTGGTGAGTACGCCGACGACGCCGGTGCTGCCGACGCGCTCCGTGACCTCCCAGCCCTGGGCGCGCAGCACGGTCGCGATGATCTCGGCGGTGCGGGTCTCGTGCATCGACAGCTCGGGGTGGGCGTGCAGGTCCCGGTAGAGCTCGTCCAGGGCGGGCAGCAGCCGCGCGAGCCCCTCGTCGGCGGGGGTGCCGGCGGGCAGCGTGAGCCGGGCGGGGTCGACCGGACAGGCGGGAGGCGTGGAGGTGGTCATGCGGCAAAGCTCCTTCGCTGAGTACGTGGGGCGAGTGGTCAGTTCCGGACGGCCGGGCCGAGCCGGGTGCGCAGGGTCTCGGAGGTCTGCGGGCTGAGCAGTGCGAGCACCGCGGTGAGCGCCGCCCCGAGGGCGAGGACGGCGAAGGCGACGGTGAACGAGTAGGTGTCCGCGAGATATCCCATCAGCATCGGCACCAGGATGCCCGCGGACTGGCCGCCGAAGTTGATCATTCCGGAGGCCGCGCCGCTCAGCCGCGTCGACAGCGTCCGCAGCGGCACCGCGAAGATCGGCGTGAAGCAGAACGTGCAGGCGGCGAAGGCGACGCACAGCAGCGTCTCGAACGCGACCAGGCTCCCGGCCTGCGTCATCGCCAGCACCGCCGCGCCGGCGACGGTCATGGACGGCGCGACAAGGAGCGCCGGGCGGCCCTTCAGCTTGTCCGCGCACCAGCCGCTCAGGATCATCGCCAGGCCGCCGAACAGTGCGGGCAGCGCGGTGAGCAGGCCCGAGCTCTCCAGCGAGAGCCCGCGCTCGGTCTGGAGGTACGAGGGCACCCAGGAGTTGAGGCCCCAGGCCAGCATGCCGTAGCCGAACAGCATCCCCACGTACAGCCACATGGCCGGGGTGGCGAGCAGCGCGCGCGTTCCACCGCCGCCCTCCGCGGGCTCCGTGCGGGCCGCCGGCCGGGCCGGCGGCAGCAGGAGCTGTACGAGGACGAAGGTCGCGACGCCGAGTCCCGCGACGGCGTAGAACGACATGCGCCAGCCCCACAGGGCGATGACGGGGCCCGCGATCAGCGGTGCGACGACCGCGCCGAAGGAGTTGGACGAGGAGATCCAGCCGCTCGCCGTCATCCGCTCGCGGGGCCCGGTGCGTTCGGCGACGGCTTTCATCGCGGCGGCCGGGAAGATGCCCTGTCCCGCGCCGAACAGCACCCGGATCACGACGAGCGCGGCGAACGACCAGGCGGTCCCGGTGAGGGCGGTGAACACGGACCAGATGAGCATCGCCCACAGCAGGATCCGCTTGGAACCGAACCGGTCGGCGAGCAGGCCGCCGGGTATCTGGCAGGCCGCGTAGGCCAGGAAGAACGCGGAGAGGACCATGCCCTGCTGGGTGCGGTCGATGCCGAACTCGGTGCCGATGTGCGGCAGGGCGAGGTTGATGACGAGCCGGTCGATGTAGTCGACGATCCAGGCCAGGAACAGCAGGCCCACGGTCGTCTTCGCGGCCCGGTCGAGCCGGACCCGGCCCTCGGCGGGCGCGGCGGGCGCGTCGGTTGGTGTGTCGGTGGCGCTCACGGCGGCTCCACGGTGTGTGTCGCGAGTGGGGCCCGATCCAGCCGACGGGCCCCAGGGGTGGGCGCGCACGCCTGGGCCCTTGGACGGGTCCGCGTCCGGGCAGGCGCGCACATCCGTGCGGCGGGTGTCCGCCCCTGTGCCGGGGGCCGCCGCACGGGCAGGTGCGAGTGGCCCCACAATGGTCGCCATGCCGCCCGCCTCCGCACCGATGCCGGAATCCATCCCCCATGGGATGCAGGATTCCGACACCTCAACTGCCGACATGTGCGACTCCCGAGCTGCCGACAGGTACGACGCGGGCACCCCTGACGCAGCCGCCCCGGCCGACATGCACGACCTCGACGAGACGGACATGGCGCTCGTCGACGCCCTGCAGACCAGCCCCCGCGCCCCCTGGTCACGGATCGGCGCGGTCCTCGGCATCGACGCCACCACCGCCGCCCGTCGTTGGGAGCGGCTGCGCGCCTGCGGGCTCGCCTGGAGCACCGCGTACGAGACGTGGGAGCGGCATGCGCGGGGACAGCGCCTGTGCATGGCCTTCGCCGATGTGGCCGTGGCTCCGGGCAGCCTGGCCGCCGCCACGGAGGCCGCGTGCGCGGACCCGCGCGTGGCCAGTGTCGAGCGCACCACCGGGGGCGGCACCACGGGCTCCGACGGCGCCCTCTTCCTCACCCTGTCCTGCTCCGGTACGGCGGCTCTGACGCGCTTCGCCGACGGCCCGCTCGCCGGGCTGCCGGGCGCCCGCAACGTCCAACTCTCCGTGGTGCTGCACAGTTACCGGGAGGGCGCGGACTGGAAGGTGCACGCGCTCGACCGGGGCCAGCGCTCCCGTCTGGCGGCCGCCGCGGCGGCCGGAGCGGCGGCGCCGCAGCACGGCGAGGCCGACCGCGCGCTGCTCCGGGCCCTGTCCTGGGACGCCCGCCGCCCCTACAGCGAGCTCGCCCGGGACACCGGCACGAGCGAGGCGACGGTCCGCCGCCGACTGGCCCGCATGCTGGCCTCGGGCCAGGTCAGGATCCGCTGCGACGTGTCCCATCTGGCGGCGGGCCGCCCGGTCATCAGCACGTACCGGGTCGCCGTGCCCTCCGCCGAACTGGACGCCGCGGGGCACCTGGCGGCGGCGCTGCCCGGGGTCCGGCTGTGCATGGCGGTGACGGGCGAGGCCAATCTGCTGGTCTCGACGTGGGCCCGCTCCCTGAGCGACGCGGCCGGTTTCGAGGCCCGCCTCGGCTCCCGGCTCCCCACTGCCCGCATCCTGCGCCGTGATGTCACGTTGCTGACCGCCAAGCGGATGGGGCGCCTGCTGGACGACGACGGGCGGGCCCGGGGACACGTCCCGATGGACCGCCGCGCCTGAGCCGCCACCGTCCGTCTGCCCCCCCGTCAACTCCCGGGAAGCAGCACCGCCTTCAGCGTCCTGCCCGCCCGCTGCTCCGCCACCGCCCGGTCGAACTCCCCGAGCCCGTACGTCGTCACCAGCTCGTCCAGCGGCAGCAGCCCCTTCTCGTAGCGGCCGATCAACTCCGGTACGAGCTGCGCGGGTTCCGCGTCTCCTTCGACGCAGCCCCGGAGTTGGAGCCCGCGCAGCATCAGGTCCCGCACGTCGATCTCGGCCCTGGCGGGACCGAGGCCGACCACGGCCAGCGTGCCGCGGGGCCGCAGCAGCGTGAGCGCGCGGGCCACGAGGTCCGGGCGGCCGGTGGTGTCGAGGGCGTGGGTCACCGACGGGAGCGGCTCGTCCAGGGAGGCGACCGGCAGCGCACCGAAGCGGGCCGCCAGTTCCCGGCGCGCGGCGACCGGTTCGGCCACCACGACCTCCACCCCTTCGGACAGCGCCGTCAGCACGGCCGCGCTGCCGACCGCACCCGCGCCGACCACGAGGAGCCGGTCTCCGGGCCCCGGTCTCAGGACGTTGAGGACCGCGCCCGCCCCGGTCAGGAATCCGCAGCCCAGCGGTGCGGCGACCCACGGCGGTACGTCGCCGACCGGCACGCAGGAACGGGCGTCGACCAACGCGGCCGCGGCGAAGGACGACTGCCCGAAGAAGGAGCCGAACACCGGGTCGCCGTCGACGCGGATTGTCGGTGTGCCGTCCGCTCGGCGCCCCGAGTTGCTGAGACTGGTCGCGAGGTCGCAGTACGCGGGATGGCCCGCCCGGCACTGGCCGCAGCGACCGCAGTGCGCGAACGAGAGCACGACCCGCTCCCCCGCCTCAAGGCCCGCGACCTGCAACCCGAGGCGCTCCACGACGCCGCAGCCCTCGTGGCCGAGCACCGCGGGGCGGTCCCCGAGCGCCTTCCTGGTGGCGAGGTCGGTGTGGCAGACGCCGACCGCCTCGATCCGGACGAGCACCTCGTGCGGGCGCGGATCGTCGAGTTCGGCGTCGACGAGTTCGCTGGGCGCGGCGCCGCGCGAAAGCAGTACCGAGGTCTTCATGTCAGCACCCAGGCCCTCGTGTACGGTCCGGGGTTTCGCGCTCAAGCCCGAAGTAGAAGTGCCGCCCCTCCGCGAGCACGACGCCGGCCTTGCCGTTCATCACGCCCATGAGCGTGGTGTCGTCGACCCGCTTGAAGTGGTCGAACACGGGCATCCCGTCGTACACCATCGTGGCGGTGACCTCGCCGCGGAACTCGACGTTCCACAGGCTGGCCTCGCCGCGGCCCGCCTTGGTGTCGGAGTAGAGGCTGCCGTCCTCGGCGCGACAGATCAGGGGCTTCGCGTCGTCGAGGGCATCGAACCGTTTGCCGTGCCAGCGGCTGGCCGCCAGCACCTTCTCGATGGGGTGTCCTGTCAGGAAGGCGAAGCCGAGCCAGTGGCCGAGGAGCGAGGACGCCTCGACCGTCTCCAAGTCCGCCCACAGGGCGTCGAGTTCGGCCGGGTCCACCAGTCCCTCCACCGCGCGCAGGGCCTTCCACCGTTCGCCGATGCCGCTCATCGGACCCCCAGCCTGCGCAGCAGGGCCAGTTGGCCGTTCGTACGGCGGATGAAGGATGTCACCGAGCTCTCCTCCGGTTTCGTCGGACCGAGAGGGAGCAGCCGCTGTGTGGCGAGCGTCTGGCTCTCGGTGTACTTGCGGATGCCCTCGGACCCGTGGCGCCTGCCGAGTCCGCTGTCGCCCATGCCGCCCATCCCCGCCTCGATGCTGCCGGCGGCCGCGGCGGCGCCGTCGTTGATGTTGACCGAGCCGGACCGGATCCGGCGCGCGAGGCGGGCGGCCTCGCGGGTGTCCTTGGACCAGATCGACGCCGAGAGGCCGTAACTGCCCTGGTTGGCGAGGTGGACCGCCTCGTCGTCGGAGGCGTAGGGGTAGAGCGAGACGACCGGTCCGAAGGTCTCCTCGCCGCACACGGCCATCTCCGGTGTGACACCTTCGAGGACGGTGGGTTCGTAGAAGAGCGGGCCGATGTCGGGGCGGGCCCTGCCGCCCGCGAGCACGCTCGCTCCCTGGGACACCGCCCCGTCGACATGGGACTCGACGGCCGCGAGCTGCGCCTTCGACGTGAGGGAACCGAGGTCCGACGTGTAGTCGTAGGTCCGGCCGAGGCGCAACGCCTCTGTCGCGCGGACGAGTTCGTCGCGGAACGCGTCGTAGATCCGCTCGTGCACATAGACGCGCTCGATGTGGATGCACATCTGGCCGGTGTTGGCGAAGGCCGCCGTCACCGTGCCCGCCGCTGCCGCCGTCACATCGGCGTCGGCGCGCACGATCAGCGGGTTCTTGCCGCCGAGTTCGAGGGAGGCGCCGACCAGGCGGCGCCCGGCACGTTCCCCGACGACGCGTCCGGTGGCGGTCGACCCGGTGAAGCACACGTAGTCGGCGGACTCGACGAGGGCGGTGCCGACGACGGAGCCGCGGCCCGTCACGATCTGCCACAGGTCGGCGGGCAGCCCGGCCTCCGCCATCAGGTCCCGCGTCCACAACAGGGTCAGCGCGGTCTGCGAATCCGCCTTGGAGACCACGGCGTTGCCGGCGAGGAGCGCGGGCAGGACGTCGCCGACACCGAGGTAGAGGGGGTAGTTCCAGGGCGAGATGATGCCGACGACCCCCTTCGGCACCCGCACCTCCTGGACCCTGGTCGCGCCCGGGATCATTCCGCGCACGCGGCGCGGTGCCAGGTAGTGCCGGGCGCGCCGGGCGTAGTGCCGGGCGATCGTCGCGACCTGGGCCACCTCCATCCACGCGTGGTAGCGCGCCTTGCCGGTCTCCCACTGGATGAGGTCGAGCGCCCGGTCCTGCCGCTTCAACAGCAGGTCGTGGAAGGCAAGTACGACGTCGGCGCGGTGCTTCGCCGAGGCCCCCGACCAGGCCGCCTGGGCGGCGCGGGCGCCCGCCACCGCCTCCGCCACGTCCCCCGTCGTGCAGGTGGGGACGGCCGCGGTCGGCGCGAGGTCGAACGGCGCGAGCGCGGTCAGCGGCTCGGGCTCCCCGGACTCCTCGCGTTTCGCGTCGCGGCGCACCCCGCCGCACCATCGCGCGATCGCCTCGTCCGTCACCCACGCGGGGCGGGCCTGGTCCGTGCTCATGCGGGCTCCTCGCTCGTACGGGACCGGTGCGCCGGTTCGCACCGGTCACTTCGATGCCCTCTCGGCACTCTTGCCGACTCTCTTGTCGATGACTGCGCGCCTCGCTATGTTAATCAGAAATCACATCCTGGAACAAGATTTGAAGCATGGCGGAGAGCCCAACAACCAGCACACCCTGGCTTGTTGAACCGCCTGGCCAACCAGGGAAGCGAGTAAGTCAATGACAAATCTGAGCCGCAGAAACATCCTGTCGCTCGGTGCCGCGCTGGGACTCGTGGGCGCGACGGGCACCGCCACCAACGCATGGGCCTGGTCGCCGACGGGCTCGATCGCGGGCTCCGGAGCTGGCACCGATCCCGAGTACGTGTGGGACGACGCCATCGATCCACTGATGGCCAAGATCATCACCAGCGGACAGGTCCCGGCCGTCAACAAGGCGATGGAACCGTGGGTCAACAACAACGACCCGCTGCCCAGCGGCCTGCCGACCGAGCTCACCGCGTATCTGCGGGAGGTCAACAAGCTCCCCTCCTGGGCGGACCCGAAGAAGCTGGCCCGTGCCGCCGACTTCAACCGGCGCAAGGACACGTACCTCTTCCTGCTCTACGGGCTCGGCAGCGGAATCATGAGCACCGTGATCCCGCGCGAGGCGAAGAGCGTCTACTGGTCTGCGGGCGGCGCCGACATGCAGGACCGCGCGGCCAAGACGTTCACGTTCGGCTATGACCTGGCGCAGCTCAAGGGCCTGGAGCCCGAGGGCCAGTTCATCGTCACCGCCAACAAGACGCGCATGGTGCACGCCGCGGTGCGGCACATGCTGCCGCAGTCACCGCACTGGTCGGCGGTCGCGGACCAGAAGATCCCGATCAGCAACGCCGACATTCTGGTCACCTTCCACAGCCTCGGCACGTTCGTGCACAAGAAGCTGCTGGAGTGGAAGGTGCCGTTCAACGCCGAGGACCAGGAGGCGTTCCTGCACAGCTGGCAGGTCGCCCTGCACCTGCTCGGCGTGCACACGGAGTACATCCCCAAGTCCTGGGACGAGGCGCACAAGCAGTCGGCCCAGGTCCTCACGCCGATTCTCTCCCCCACCACCGAGGGCATCGAACTGGCCGAGGATCTGCTGGGGTTGACCGCGCAGATCGACCTCGGTGTGACGCGCGGGTTCCTCAACGAGTTCGTCCGCTACGTCCTCAGCAACGAGATCGGCGACTGGCTCGGGCTCAAGCGCGACTACGCCTCGGCGGCCCTGATCCGCACCGTGTGGCCGGCCTTCATCCTGTTCCGTGAGGGGCTGAACCCGGTCGCGCCCAGCGCGTTCTACCTGTTCGACCAGTTCGTCCGCGCGCTGGCCATGGGGTTCCTGAACAAGGGCGCGTCGGGGCAGACGACGCCCATCGTGATCCCGACGCACAACCGCCAGGACTGACACCCCTCCCCCACGCGGGCGTTGGGGCTCACCGCTCAGAGCCCCAACGCCCGCACCACAAGCCCTGCCACCGTCGCCCGGTGCTCGGCACTGTCCCGCCACCGCATGCTCCGCCCGGCCTCGACCACGACGCCGAACCCGGCATGCACCAGGACGCGGGCCTGCCGCGGGTCGAGCTCGGGGCGGGCGAGCCGCACCTGCTGTTCCCATACGGCGATGTGCTCGCGCTGCGCCAGCGTCAAGGGGCGCTGCGACTCGGCCGGCAGCCCTCCGAACTCGGCCTCCGCGACGCTCGTCAGCGCGGTGTGCTCGAAGCTGTACGCCACGTACGTCGCCGCCAGCGCCGCCACCGCCTCGTGCGGGTCCGCCGTCCCCTCCAGGTTCCGGTCCACCGCCTGGGCGAGCAGCCCCGCCGCCTGCAAGCAGGCCGCCGCCAGGATGTCGACCTTGCCCGGATAGTGGCGGTAGAGCGCGGACGGGGCCAGGCCAACCGCCTCCGCGATCTGGCCGTTCGTGACATTGGCGAACCCGTCGCGCGCGAACAGCGGGACAGCGGCCGAGAGGATCTCCGCGCGCCGCGAGCGCGCCACCGGGAGAGCCGGGAGTTCGACGGGACGGCCGCTCACCTCGGCGGGCCGGGCGGCGTCCGGCGCGACCAGCCGCAGCGCGCACGTCAGCAGCAGCTCCTCGGCCCGGCGCTGGGCGATGGACGTACGGTGCATCGTGATCGACCCGATCGCGCCGAGCGCCGCCACGACCCGCAACTCCGCGCGCTCGCCGGGATGTTCCCTGCGCACGGCCTCGGTCACCCGCCCGACGACGCGCGCGAACTTCCCCCGCAGCAGCCGCCGGTCGTCGCGGTCGAGGTACCGGGCCTCCCACCGGTACACACCGCCCTCCGCGCGGCGCTTCACGGTGATCCGGATCAGGGCCGTGAACAGCTCCGCCGTGTCCGCCTCGGGCGGCAGCTCGTCGAGCGTGGCGACGAGCCCGTCCACCATGGCGTGCGCGCACTCGGAGAACAGCGCGTACTTGTTCGGGAAGTGCCGGTACAGGGCCGCGGCGGTGATGCCCACGCCGGAGGCGATGTCCTCCATGGACGCCGCGTGGTAGCCGCGCTCGCTGAAGAGTCGCCCGGCCGCCTCGACGATCAGCTGCCTGCGGTTGCGGGGACGTGTGGCCGGCATCGGCTCCGTGGTCATGACCGGGCTGACGAGTGCGGGGACAGAGACAGAGGCGGGGCCATGCGAGCCAGTCAATCACACGCCGGGACACGCGCCATGGGCTGCGCGGAGCTCCGCGCGGGCGAGCACGAACATCAACTCTCGTCAACTCTTGGTCATGATTTTCGGTGGACTGCTGTTCGTGCGGATGGCTCCGCTTAGGGTCCTCCTGACGGATCGGACTGGGAGGCCCGGATGTCGATGCCCGGCCCCGGGACGCGGCGCGGACAACGGTGGCTGGTCGCGGGGGTGCTCGGCGTCCTGCTCTGCCTGCTGGTGGCCGACGTCATCGCACTTACGCGGCAGGCACACGACGGCCCCCGGTCCTCCGACGGGCTGCGCCGCACGCGCGTCGAGGTCTCGGGGAGCCGCTGCGGCGAGGGCTGGGACGCGCCCGCGCCGGGGGTGCAGGTCTTCGCGCTGCACAACACCTCCGCCGCCTCCGCCGAGGTGTTCCTGGAGAATCCGCGCAGCCACGTCGTGTACGGCGAGCTGGAGGACATCGGGCCGGGCACGACGCGGGAGTTGACGGTGCGGCTCGGCAGGGGCGCGTACGCGTTCACATGCCTGCCCGAGGACGCGGACGCCGTCACCGGGCCCACGGTCCGTATCCGTGAGGGGCGTTCGGGGCCCGCCGCCGCGCCGGTCACCACGCACGACCTGATCCCGCCGGCCCTCGCCTACCAGAAGTGGGTCGCCGACGGCCTCGGCACGGTGGTCCGGCTGACACGGACCCTGCGCGACGCCGTCGACCGGGGCGATCTCGACGCGGCCCGCAAGGCATGGCTGCCCGCCCACCTCCAGTACGAGCGGATGGGCGCGGCCTACGACGCGTTCGGCGAAGCCGACGGACGGATCAACGGCACGGACGCCGGGCTGCCGGGCGGCACCGACGACAAGGACTTCACCGGCTTCCACCGCGTCGAGTACGGGCTGTGGCACGGCCGGTCGTCCCATGAACTGCGCGCCCCGACACGCGCGTTGCTGAAGGCGGTCACCGCGCTGCGCGAGGACTGGGCGCAGGCCCGGATGGACCCGGCGCAACTGGGCCTGCGGGCGCACGAGATCCTGGAGAACACCATGCAGTTCGAGCTGACCGGGCGTACGGACTTCGGCAGCGGCAGCAATCTGGCCACCGCCCGCGCCAACGTGGACGGCACCCGCGAGGTCCTCTCCCGGCTGCACCCGATCCTCGCCCGGCGCTACGCCCACCTCCCGGCGCTGGAGCGGGACGTGCGGAGGGCCGGGCAGACCCTCGACGGCCTGCGTCGCGACGGACACTGGCCGCCGCTGGAGCGGCTGGGCCGCACCCGGCGCGAGCGCGTGGACGCCCTGTTCGGCGATCTCGTCGAGCGCCTGGCCTCCGTGGCGACGCTGTGCGATCCGCGGAGGACGGTGTGAGCGGGACGAGTGGTGTGAGCGGGACGGGCGGTGTCGGGCGGCGCGGGCTGCTGCGGGGTGCCGCGCTCGCCGGGGCCGGGCTCGCAGCGGGCGGGGCGGCGGCTCCGGCGCCTGTCGGCGTCCCGGCCGCGCCCGTCGCCGCGTTCCACGGTGCCCGGCAGGCCTCCGTGGTCGCGGCGCAGCGCCGGGCCACCGCCCTCGTCTCCCTCGATGTCACCGCCGAGGGACGGGACCAACTCGCGGACGCGCTGCGTACGTTGACGGAGCGCTGCCGGTTCCTCGCCACGGGCGGGACCCCGGAGCCCGCCGGGATCACGGCGCCGCCCGCCGACTCGGGGGTCCTCGGGGAGCGGCTGCCGGGCGGGGCGCTCGCGGTCGCGGTCGGCGTCGGGGCCTCGCTGTTCGACGAGCGGTTCGGGCTCGGCCGGCTTCGTCCGCGCCGGCTCGCCGCGATGCCGGCCTTCCCGGACGACGACCTCGACCCCGACTGGTGCCACGGCGACCTGAGCCTGCAACTGCACGCCGACGACCGGGACACGGTGCTGCACGCGCTGCGCGACATCACCCGGCACACGCGCGGCGCGCTCCAGGTGCGCTGGCGCATGGACGGCTTCACCAGCCCGCCGCGCCCCTCGGGGACGCCGCGCAATCTGCTGGGGTTCAAGGACGGCACCGCCAACCCCGACACCGCGGACGCGCGCGCGATGAGCCGTCTGGTGTGGGTGGGCGAAGACAGCGGCGAGCCGGAGTGGGCCGTGGGCGGCAGCTATCAAGTGGTGCGGCTCATACGGATGTTGGTGGAGTTCTGGGACCGGGTCTCGCTCAGCGAGCAGGAGCGGATGTTCGGGCGTTCCCGCGCCTCTGGCGCGCCGCTGGACGGCGACGCGGAGCACGACGCGCCGAAGTTCGTCGACGACCCCAAGGGCGATGTCATCCCGCTGGACGCGCACATCCGGCTCGCCAACCCCCGCACCCCGGACACCGCGGGCCAGCGGATCCTGCGCCGCGCGTACAACTACGACCGAGGCACGGACGCCAACGGCAATCTCGACATGGGGCTGCTGTTCTGCTGCTACCAGCAGGATCCGCGGGGGCAGTTCGAGACCGTGCAGAAGCGCCTCGCGGGCGAACCGCTGACCGACTACGTCTCCCCGTTCGGTGGCGGCTACTTCTTCGCGCTGCCGGGCGTGCGGGACACGCACGACTGGTTCGGCCGCGCGCTGCTGTCCTGACCCCGGGCCGGGCCCAATTGGAAAAGTTCGGCTCACAGGCGGTCAACATGTGGTCAAGGCCGGCCCATTTACGTGTACGCGCCATGTTCACTGGAGGCCACTGCTGTTGAGGCCGGAGGTTGAACCCGCATGCCCAGCAAGGCACGTACCTCAGCCAGACGCACGACGCCACGCACCGTGGGCGCGCTCGCGGGTGCCGCCGCGCTCGCCCTCTTTGGAGGCGCATCGCCCACCTGGGCCGCCACCGGCGGTGTCAGCACCGCCACCCCCATCAAGCACGTGGTCGTGCTGTTCGACGAGAACAACTCCTTCGACCACTACTTCGGGACGTATCCGAAGGCCGCGAACACCGACGGCACCACGTTCACACCGGCCAAGGGAACACCGAAGAACATCGACACCCTCGCGCACGCGGGCCTGCTGAAGAAGAACCCCAACCAGTACACCCCCAAGCGGCTCACCCCTGACCACGCGGTGACCTGCGACCAGAACCATTCCTACGGGCCCGAGCAGTACGCGTACGACGGCGGCAAGGCCGACAAGTTCGTGCAGAACACCGAGGTCGACAAGTGCAGCGGCGGGCTGTTCGGCGAACCGGGCCTGGTGATGGACTACTTCGACGGCAACACGGTCACCGCGCTGTGGAACTACGCCCAGCACTACTCCCTGAGCGACCGCTCCTACGGCTCGAACTACGGCCCGTCGACGCCCGGCGCCATCAACCTGGCCTCCGGGAACACCCACGGAGTCGTCTCCACCGACCCGGCCTCCGGCACCGAGGACCCGCAGCAGACCGATACGCCGGACAAGACGGCGGTCCAGTCCCCGGACGCGCACGGCGTCGGCACGATGATCAACGATCCGGACCCGTCCTTCGACGACTGCTCCGACAAGAACCACACCGCGAGCAGCGCGCTCGCCACCATGCGGGGCCGCAACATCGGTGACCTGCTCAACACCCGCAGGGTGTCCTGGGGTTGGTTCCAGGGCGGCTTCCGGCCGAGCAGCGCGTGGAACGGCGCGGACGACTCGTACGCCAAGTGCGAGGACGCGCACGCCAACGTCGGCGGCGCCGCCACCCTCGACTACAGCCCGCACCACAACCCGTTCGCCTACTACAAGTCGACGGCGAACCCGCACCACCTGGCACCGAAGAGCGTCGCGGAGATCGGGCACGCCGGCCCCGCCAACCACAATTACGACCTCACCGACTTCTCGGCCGCGGCGAAGGCGGGCAAGCTCCCGGCCGTCAGCTTCGTCAAGGCGAGCGCCTACCAGGACGGGCACGCCGGGTACTCCGACCCGATCGACGAGCAGCACTTCCTGGTGAACCAGATCAACGCGGTGCAGAGCTCACCGCAGTGGAAGTCGACGGCCGTCGTCATCGCGTACGACGACTCCGACGGCTGGTACGACCACGCCTACATCCCGCCGCGCAACGGCTCGAAGGACGCCACGGTCGGCTCCAACGGCAAGGCCGCCGACTCCCCGGCCTGCCAGAACGGCCCGGAGGCGGCCGGGGGCTACCAGGACCGCTGCGGCCCCGGCACCCGGCAGCCGCTGCTGGTGATCTCCCCGTACAGCAGGGTCAACAAGGTCGACCACACCATGACCGACCAGGCGTCCGTCATCCGGTTCATCGAGGACAACTGGCACACCGGCCGGATCGGCGACCACTCCTTCGACGCCACCGCGGGCCCGCTGTCCGGGATGTTCGACTTCAAGCACCCCAACGACAAGCAGCTGCTCCTGAACGCGGACGGCTCGGTGCGATCCGAAGGACCCGTCAAGCACATCGCCCCGGTCACGACACACATCACGCCGGGCCCTCCGATGGAGAACACGGCCGCGACCAGCGACGACTCCCCAGTGCTCCCGGTGAGCCTCGGCGTGGCCGCGCTGCTCGCCACCGGCGCCACCGCCACGTACCTCACCCTGCGGCGCAGGCAGCGCGGCACGGCCTGACGGCCGCCCCCCTACTGCCCGGCACGGTCCAGCGCCCCCTGGACCGTGCCGGGCGGCCCTTCGCGGGCCCACTACTGGTCGCTGATGTTGACCATCCAGTTGATGCCGTAGCTGTCGGTGCACATGCCGAACTCGTCGCCCCACATCTGCTTCTCCAGCGGCATGGCGACCGTCCCGTTGGCTGCCAGCTTGTCCCAGTAGCCGTGCAGGGCCACGGAGTCGTCGCCGCTGACACTGACCGAGATGTTGGTGCCGACGGTGCGGTCCATGCCGGGCGGGGTGTCCGAGCCCATGATCGTGAACCCGGCCGGGGTCTCCAGGAGGGCGTGCATGATCTTGTCGGCGAAGTCGGCGGGCGCCCCGCCGCCCCCGGCCGAACCGAAGGTGTTCAGGGTGAGCTCGCCGCCGAACACCCCCTGGTAGAACTCCATGGCCCGGCGGGCGTCCCCGTCGAAGGCGATGTACGGGTTGAGGCGAGAAGCCACAGCGGGTTCCTTTCCCGGGGTGCTACGTGTGAGTGCTTCGGACTTCCGCATTATTCGGCGCCGACTCCGCCCTCGCACGGTGAAGCTCGGCCATCAGGTCCTGCAACGAGTGCCCGTCCTCGTCGGCGCCGTGGGTCTCGGCGGTGCGCACGAACATCGCCTGCTCGTACGCGGTCAGCGCGGCCTCCACGTCACCGGGGTGGGCGGCGACGGCACGGGCGAGCTCGGCCCCGTCGACCATGGCCAGATTGGCGCCCTCGCCGTTCGGCGGCGCGAGGTGGGCGGCATCCCCCAGCAGGGTGACGCCCGGGACCCGCTCCCACTGGTGTCCGGTCGGCAGCGCGTGCAGGTGGCGCAGGGTCGGTGTGCCCTCCGCCTCGGTGATCAGCGCGGTCAGCTCGGGCGCCCAACCGGTGAACTCCGTCGCGAGCCGCTCGAGGGCGGCGGCATCGGTGAGGTCGACGGCGTCGAACCACTCCCGCGGCTCTTCGAGACCCACGTAGGCGTGCAGGGTGCCGGCCCGCTCCCGGTGCGCGAACAGCTCCCGGCCCGGCTTGAGCGAGATCATCATCCCGCCGCCGACGGCCTTCGCCGTGGCCGGATGCCGGGTGTCGGCGTCGTACAGGTAGGTCTCGACGACCGACTTTCCGGTGTACGCGGGGCTGGCGGCGGAGAGCAGCGGGCGGACCCGCGACCAGGCGCCGTCCGCGCCGACCAGCAGGCCGGTGACGGTGGTGGAACCGTCGGCGAAGGTCACCTCGTGGCGACCCGCGCCGAGGGCGCGGACGCCGCTGACCTTGTGCCCCCAGCGGACGGTGCCGACCGGGAGGGAGTCGAGCAGGATCCGGCGCAGCTCGCCGCGGTAGACCTCGGGGCGGCCGCCCGTGCCGTCGTCGTCCTCTTCGAACAGCACGCTGCCGTCCGGGGCGAGGACCCGCATCGCCTGGTGGCCCTCCAGGACGATCGCGCGGAACTCGTCCATCAGACCGGCCTCCGCGACCGCGTGCTGACCGTTGTAGTCGTGGATGTCGAGCAGCCCGCCCTGCGCCCGTGCTGTCGGCGAGGACTCCGCCTCGTGGACGGTTGCGGGTATGCCGTGCAGGTGCAGGACGCGGGCGAGGGTGAGGCCGCCGAGACCGGCTCCGACGATCGTGACGTGCGTGCTGTCCGTGGTCATGGGTGGGGCCCTTCCTGATGGTGCGTGGGCCGCGGGGCGCGAGGCCCGCGACCGGCGCCGTAGTCCCACGGCGCCGACACGGACCAATCTCCCTGCGGCCCACGACAGACCACCTACAGACCACCGACCACCGCCGACAACCCACCGACAGCGGCCCCACGGGTGGGCGGATGCGTCAGCGCAGCACCTCGAACGCCCAGTAGTGCGCGGGCCCTTCGGCCGTGTACGGCACGTCGCGCCGCCGCTCGACGACCTTGAGGGCGCCGTCGTCCGCCTGCCGCCGCACGTACGCGACGAAGTCCGAGCCCGCGAGGTACTTCGAGTAGGTGCTCAGCAGGACGAGACCGCCGGGCCTGGTGACACGCAGCAGCCCCCGCACCCCGGTCGGCGGCACATGTCCCAGGGTGAAGACACCGCAGCACACGGACACGTCGTAGCTGTCGTCCGCGAACTCCACCAGTCCCCGGTTCATGTCCACGCCCGCGGTGAGCCGGTTACAGCCGGTGGGTGGTGGTGAAGCGCGCCAGGGTGTCCGGCAGCGGGTCGATGCCGATGCCGGGGCCCGAGGGCACCGTGAGACAGCCGTCCTTGTCGAGCACGAACGGCTCGGTGATGTCCTCGGCGTAGTAACGGCTGGATGCCGAGGTGTCGCCGGGCAGGGTGAAGCCGGGCAGGGCGGCGAGGGCCAGGTTGGGGGCCCGACCGATGCCCGTCTCCAGCATGCCTCCGCACCACACCGGCACACCGTTGGCGACCGCCACGTCGTGGATGCGGCGGGCCTCCAGATAGCCGCCGACACGGGCCGGCTTGACGTTGATGATCCGGCAGGCCTCCATCGCGATGGCGGTGGCGGCGTCCCGCGCGCTGTGGATCGACTCGTCCAGGCAGACGGGGGTGTTGATGCGCTCCTGGAGGCGGGCGTGGGCGCGCAGGTCGTTCTCGGTGAGCGGCTCCTCGATGAGCAGCAGACCGAACTCGTCGAGCTTTCGCAGGTGTTCGGCGTCGGCGAGGGTGTACGCGGTGTTGGCGTCCACCTGGAGGGGCAGGGCGTCGCCGAAGCGCTCGCGCACCGCGCGCAGCGGCTCCAGGTCCCAGCCGGGCTCGATCTTCAGCTTGATGCGGACATAGCCCTCGGCGAGATACTCCTCGACGTCGTCGAGGAGTTCCGGGATCGAGTTCTTGATACCGACGGAGACACCGGCCGGTACCCGCTGCCCGGTGCTGGAGCCGAGGTAGGTGGCCAACGGCATTCCGTAGGCGCGCAGTTCGGCGTCGAGCAGCGCGGTCTCCAGGGCGGCCTTAGCCAGTTCGTTGCCCTTGACGGGTTCCATGGCCCGCCCGGCGGCCGCCGCGCGCGGCTCGGGCAGCGCCTTGACACGCGGCAGCAGGAAGTCACGGATGACGATCTCGGCGCCCGCGATGAACTCGGAGCAGTACAGCGGGTCGGGGTCGCCGGCGAACTCCGACCAGCCCTCCGCCTCGTCGGTGATCACGTGCAGCAGGAAGGCGTCCTTGCTGTCGACGCTGCCGAACGAGGTACGGAACGGCTTGACCAGCGGAATCGCGATGTGCAGCAGCTCTACGCGTTCGATCTTCATGCCTGGGCCTCCTGGGCGGGATGGGCGAGCAGGTACCAGCCGTCGCGGGACATCGCGGTCGCCCGCAGGCCCTCCGCGTACGCGGTGGTGAAGACCTCGCGGACGGCGTGCCGCCAGCGCAGCGCGGTGTCCGGGTCGCCGGCGCGCAGAGCGACGACGTCCTCGGGGACGCGGCACCACACGCGGGTGTCGTCTCGGACGGCGAGCGGTCCGCCGTCGGGGGCCTTGGCGAGCGCGGCGGCCTCGGCGCGGCCCACGACGGGGTCGGGGGCATCCGGGGCCCCGGCCGTCAGGTCCCACAGCGCGGTGAGGCGGTCGGTCTCGTCGCCGTTGTTGATGCCGTCGTCCATCGGGCCGTAGAAGTCGACCTGGTACTCGCTGGCGACCGCGCCGAGCTTCACCAGGTTGAAGCGGGCGTTCCTGGCGACGAGCGGGTCGAAGGTCCAGCGCATGGTGCGGGCGCCGCGCTCCAGGGCCCAGACGCGCTGGGCCTGCTTGACGGCGTGGCCCGTGCCGCGGTCGGAGACGGCAGCCGCGGCGGCGAGCGAGTACACGTCCCGCTCTGCGGGCGGGCCGAACACCGCCACCGACGCGCCGACCACGGCGCCGCCCGACCGGGCCGCGTGCACGGCGCCGCCGGCGTGAGCGACGCTGTGCAGCACATCGGTGTGGAAGGGCGGCGCGTCGCGGGGCATCTGCCACACGTCGGCGAGGAAGTCGGCCACGGCCCGCAGGCCCGCCACGTCGTCGACGGTCGAGGTCGTCAGATCGTTCATGGCACGAGTCTCGGCGCGGGTGCCGGGCCGGGCCTTGTGGTGGTGGCCAATCATCGGCGTCTAGCCTGTTGCGATCGGCCAATCCCCCGCTCCCGCCGCCGGCGAAAGGTTCACCCATGGACACCTGCACACTGGGGAACCTCCTCGACGCGCTCGGCGGCTCCACGCTGCGCCTGCACAGCGCCCCGCACGGCCGCACCGTCCCCGTCACCGAGGTGCTGCTCCACGACCCGCACGCCCCGCTGCCGGAACGGGCGCCGGGCGCGCTGCTGCTCGCCGTCGGCGTGCGCGCGGGCGAGGCGGGGCCGCTGGTGCGCGACGCCGGGCGGGCCGGGATGGCGGGCGTCGTGGTACGCGGCGACGGGGCCGACGCGGTGGCCGATGCCGAGGCGGCGGGCGCCGCGCTCCTCGGGACGGACCGGGACGCCGCCTGGCACCAGGTGTTCCAGCTGCTGTCGTCGGTCGTCGGGGCACATGGCGCACGGACGGCGCCGCTGGGCGAGGACGCGCTGCCCGGCGATCTGTTCGCGCTGGCCAACGCCGTCGCGGCGGCGGTCGGCGGGGCGATCGCCATCGAGGACCTCGGCCGGCAGATCCTCGCGTACTCCACCGTCCCGGGCCAGCCGGTCGACGAGACCAGGCGGCAGGGCATCCTCGGCCGCCAGGTCCCCGGCAGCCCGGAGAACGACGAGGACTACCGTCTCCTGTACGCCGCCGAGGGCCCGCTGACGCTGCCCGGGGTGACCGCCGACGAGCTGGCCCGGCTGGCCACCACCGTGCGCGCCGGAGGCGAGCTGCTCGGCTCGATCTGGGCCGTCGACACGGGGAGCCTGGCCGCCGACGCCGAGGACGCGCTGCGCCAGGGCGCCTCGGCCGCGGCGATGCTCCTGCTGCGGGCGCGGGCCGCCGACGAGCTGGCCCGGCACCTGAGCAGCGATCTGCTGCGCCGTCTGCTCGACGGCTCCATCGAACCGGCCGCGGCCGCGCACCGGCTCGGTCTCGCGCCCGATGCCCCGGTGCGCGTCGCGGCGTTCGCGCTCGCGGGCGCGGCGACCGCGCAGGACGGCGGGCAGGCGGCGCTGCGCCTGCTCGACCTCGTACGTCTGCAGTGCCAGACCCGCTACGGGCAGCACGCCTGCGTCCTGCTCGACGGTGTGGTGTACGCGCTGCTGCCGGTGGTCGGGGCCGCCGACCACGCGGCCGACCGGCATCTGCGGATCGCGGAGGACATCGTGCGGCGCGCGGAGGAGGCGTTGCGGATCTCCGTACGGGCCGGGCTCGGGCACGCGGCGCCGGGCGTCGGCGGGGTCCGGGACTCGCGCGACGACGCCGATCTCGTGCTGCGGGTGCTGAGGGCCGGGCAGGTCGCGGACGCCGCGCAGGTGCAGGCTCGGACCTCGCTGCTCGTGCTCGGCGAGTTCCTGGCCGACCGCAGGGACCAGTCGGCCGGGCCCTGGCGGGACGTCCTCGCGCACGACGCCGAGCACGGCACCGAGTACGCCCGCACGCTCATCTGCTGGCTGGACGCGGGCTGCGACGCGGGCCGCGCGGCGGAGCGCCTCGTCGTCCACCCCAACACCTGCCGCTACCGGCTGCGCAAGGTGCAGTGGCAGCTCGGCATCGACCTCGACGACCCGGACGAACGGCTCGTGCTGTGGGTGCAGTTGCGTACGCTGGCGAGGCTGCGGGGCTGACGGCTTACGCGAGGAGCCAGCCGCGCAGCCGCTCCTCGCACGCCCGCACCTCCGCCATCGGAACGAACTCCCCGGGCGTGTGCGCCAGCTGTGGGTCGCCGGGTCCGCAGTTCAGCGCGGGCACGCCGAGCGACGCGAAGCGCGCCACGTCGGTCCAGCCGAGCTTCGGCCGCGGCTCGACACCGAGGGCCTTGACGAGCCCGGCCGCCATGGGCCGGTCGAGCCCCGGCAGCGCACCCGGCTCGACCTCCGTGATCCGCAGCTCGTACTCCGGGAGGATCCCCCGCAGGTACGCCTCGGCCTGCTCGCGCGAACGGCTGGGCGCGAAGCGGAGGTTGACCGTGACCACGCACTCGTCGGGCACGACGTTGGACGACACCCCGGCACGTACGGCGACGGCGTTGAGCCCCTCGCGGTACTCCAGGCCGTCGATCGTGATCCGCTCGGGGACGTGTGCGTGCAGCCGGGTGAGGACCTCGCCCGCGAGGTGTGCGGCGTTGCTGCCCATCCAGGCGCGGGCGGTGTGCGCCCGCCGTCCCGGCACGACGACGTCGGCGAGGAGGAAGCCCTGGCAGCCCGCCTCCACGCCGCCGTCCGAGGGTTCGAGGAGCAACGCCAGGTCGCCGTCGAGGAGTTCGGGCCTGCGCGCGGCGATCACGGCGAGGCCGTTGCGGTCACCGACGGTCTCCTCGCACTCGTAGAAGGCGAAGGTCACGTCCCGGGTCAGCGATCCGCGCGCGGCGGACGCAGTGGCGGCCAGCTTCAGCGCGACCGCCACGCCGCCCTTCATGTCGCAGGCGCCGAGCCCGTACAGTCGCTCGCCCTCGCGGCGCGCCGGGAGGTTGCCCGCCTCAGGGACGGTGTCGAGGTGCCCGGCGAGGACGACCCGTTCGGGGTGGCCGAGGCGGGTGCGGGCGACGACGGAGTTGCCGACGCGTTCCACGTCCAGGCCCGGCAGCGCGCGCAGCTCCTCCTCCACCGCGTCGGCGAGCGGCCCCTCGGCGCCACTCTCGGAGGGCATGTCGACCAGGGCCTCGGTGAGTGCGACGACGTCGTCGGCGAGGTCGAGGGGCACGGCTGATCTCCTTCACGTCGGCGTCGCGGGGCTCCGCGGGCGGCGCCCACCATGCTCGGACGACACCACCGGCCGCGGGTTGTGACATCGGCCAACACCCCACGGCGCACTTGTGCCGATCGGCCAATGTGCGGGGGCCGCCCGTCCCGAAGGATCCGCACCCTCACCGACCACACGTCGCGCCGTTCGTCGTGTCACTCGTCGTACAGGAGGACCCATGGGCCCTGTGGCCACTCAACTGTGCCGCCGCAAACCTCTGGACAGCATCGTCGCGGATGCCGAGGGCACGGCGCACGACGGCCCCCGCCTGCAACGCACCATGGGGCTCGGGCGGCTGACGCTGCTCGGGATCAGCTCGGTGCTCGGCACCGGCATCTTCTTCGTCCTCGGCACGAGCGTGCCCACGGCCGGCCCCGGCGTCGTCCTGTCGTTCGTCATCGCGGGCACCGTCGCCGCCCTCGCGGCGCTCTGCTACGTGGAGCTGGCCGGGGCGATCCCGGTGGCGGGCAGCACCTACTCGTACGCGTACGCCTCGCTCGGCGAGGGCATCGCGTATCTCGTCGCCTGGTGTCTGGTCCTGGAGTACGGGGTGGCGGTGTCGACCGTCGCGGTCAGCTGGGGCCAGTACCTCAACGAGGTCTCGGACGCCCTCTTCGGTGTCACGCTGCCCGACGCGATCAGCCAGCCGCCGGGGGCGGGTGGCCTCGTGAACATCCCCGCCATTGTGGTCGTCCTCGCGTGCACGGCGCTGCTGGCCCGCGGCACCCGCGAGTCCGTCCTGGTGAACTCGATCCTGGTGTGCGTGAAGCTGGCCGTCCTCGTGATGTTCGCGGCGGTGGCGCTCACCGCGTTCCAGGCCGACCGCTTCACCGACTTCGCCCCGCACGGCATGGGCGGCATCACGGCGGCCGCCTCCGCGGTCTTCTTCTCGTACGTCGGATTCGACACGGTCTCCACGGCGGGCGAGGAGGTCCGCAATCCGCGCCGCACCATCCCGCTGGCCCTCCTGCTGACGCTCCTCGTGGTGACGACCCTCTACATCCTGGTCGCGGTGGCCGGCATCGGCGCACAGCCGGAAGGGGCGTTCGCGCGTCAGGAGGCGGCCGGTGAGGCGGTGCTCGCGTCGATCCTCACGTCGGTCACCGGCTCCGGCACGGCCGCGCTCGTACTGTCCGCCGGGGCGGTCGTCTCCATCTTCAGCGTCGTCCTCGTCACGCTCTTCGGGCAGACCCGCATCCTGTTCTCGATGGCGCGGGACGGCCTGGTCCCGCAGGTGTTCCGCCGGGTGGACCGCAAGCGGCACACCCCGGCGGCCAACTCCTGGATCGTGGGCGTGGCGGTCGCGGCCCTCGCCGGATTCGTGCCGCTCCAGGAGCTGGCCGACCTGACCAGCATGGGCACGCTGATCGCCTTCGTGGCGGTGGCCGCGGCGGTGGTGGTGCTGCGCCGCATCGCCCCCGACGCGCCGCGCCCCTTCCGGGTGCCCCTGTACCCGGTGGTACCGATCCTCACCGCCGCAGCCTGCGTCTACCTCGCGTACCAACTTCCGGGCCTGACCTGGACGTTGTTCCTCGGTTGGCTGGCCCTGGCGGCCGTGCTGTATCTGGCGTTCGGGCGCCGCAGGTCGGCGCTGCGGGGCAAGGCCGAGCAGGAGACGGAGACGGCGCCCTGAGCGCCTACACGGCGACGTCCCCGCACACGTGGACCCGCAGCCCCATTTCGCGGAACATCGTGGCCTTGGCGCGCAGCGCCTTGTCCGCGGTGTCCGCGTCCGGGGCGTAGGCGACGTTGAGGTGGTTGGCCTTGTGGCGGGCCATGAACTGGTCGCGGGTCACGCCGTGCAGGACGGCGTGCATGATGGGCCACTCCGGGTTGGTGGCGTTGAGCCGCCGCTGGGTCTCCTCATCGGGCAGTTCGACGACGCTCGCCCGGCCGATGTCCGCGTGCAGGACACCCTCCATGATGAAGACGCGGGACCAGACGATCTCGCCGGGCTTCGAGACACCGCTGAGGGTGCCGCCGCCGAGCGGGAAGAACATCGGCGGCTGCCGCTTGGAGTACGACTTGGCGTAGCCGCCGTGGTGGGACGCGGGCACCGAGCCCGAGATCTCGAAGACCCAGACGAACCGCCCGTCGTACTCCTCGCCCCAGCGGATGTCGTGCAGCGTCGTCGCCGGGTCGAGGCCCATCGCGGTCCAGATCCGGTTGGTGGCCAGGGAGTCGACGGCCACACCCTCGTCGACCTCGTTGAAGTGCGGCAGCGGCGCGCCCGCGTACAGCTCTCGGGAGCCGTCGCGCGAACGGACCGCGGGCCGCTCGACGTTGTTGAGCAGCCCCTCCGCCAGGTCGCTGGCCGGGACGGTGTCCTTGAGGCCCTGCTGGTACTGGATGCCGACGGCGTCCAGGCCGAAGTCGTCGGACAGCCGCAGCGCGGCGATGTACATCTTGAACTGGCTGAGCAGTTGGGCGTCGGTGAGTTCGGCGGCCTCGTCGGTGCCGGTGTGGAAGGTCATGCCGGCCGCGTCGAGCCAGTCACGGACGGCCTGCGCCTCCGCGTCGGTCACCTTGTTCATCTCGATGACGAGCGCGCTCTGGGACAGGCGCTCCTTGTAGATGCCGAGGGCGTTCAGGAGCTCGTCGTCGATGATGGCGTTGTACATGCCCATGCAGCCCTCGTCGAAGACGCCGATGACGGCCTTCTCGTCGCGGAGCTGCCGGGCGAGCGCGGTGCCGAGTTCCGTCTCCGCGTCGGCCGGGAGCGCGGGCAGGTCCCGGACATGGCTGGTGTCGTGGGTGAGGGTGCCGGTCTCCAGCCAGGTGCGCAGTCCGTCGCGGGCCCAGGCGTCGGTGAAGTCCTCGCTCCACAGCACGGAGTGGGCGACGCCCGCCTTGGTGAGGCTCGCGGTGAGGTTCAACAGACCGACCAGGCCCGGGAACTCGCCGCTCCAGTTGGCGACGACGAGAATCGGTCCACGGTGCGTGCGCAGACCGGCGAGTACATGGTGGCTGTACTGCCACACACCTTCGACGACGATCAGCGGCGCGTCCGGCGGGAGGCTCTTGAACACCTCTATCCCGGCGCGCTGACTGTCGATGAAGCCGTGCCCCTTCTCCTCTTCGACGCGGTGCCCGCGTCGCACACCGCGGCCGAGGTCGGTGAGCGCGGCGGCCAGGTCCGCCTCCAGCTTCTGCTGCGAGGGCCATCCGGCAAGGTTCGCGGACGGCCGCAGGTCACCGCTGGCGACGGTGTAGACGACACCGGGCTCGGCGGCGGGCGGCGTGAGGGGGCGGGGCAGGGCATACGTCATGCGATAACTCCCTTACAGGCGGTACGAGTTCGGGGGTGTCAGCGGGTCTGGAGCCCGGCCAGGGCGTGCGCCACGTCCGCCGACGCGGGGTAGAGCTCGCGGTACAGCGCGTACAGCTCGTCGTAACGTGTCGTCACCTCGGGGCGCGGGGCGATCCGTTCGGCGACGGGGTTCCAGTCGTCGATGCGCGCGTCGTCGGTAACGAGCTGCGCGGCCAGCAGCGCGCCCCCATAGGAGGCGCCGACGGATGTGGCCCGCACCTCCTGCGTGCGCCCGGTGACGTCGGAGACGATCTGGGTCCACAGGCGGCCCTGCGTGCCGCCGCCGACGGCGACGACGTGTCGGATGTCGCCGCCCGCGGCTTCCAGTGCCTCGATGTTGTGCCGGACACCGAAGGCGGTGGCCTCCAGGGCGGCCCGGTACAGGTCGCCGCGGGTGTGGCCCAGGGTCAGTCCGGCGATGACACCACGGGCGCGCGGGTCGTCGACGGGGGTGCGCTCCCCGGCGAAGTAGGGCAGCATCAGCAGGCCGTTCGCGCCGGGCCCGGACTTCTCGGCGAGGCCCAGGAGTTCGGGGTAGTCGACGTCGCCGAACAGGTCGCGCAGCCAACCGGTGACGGCGCCGGAGGTGGCCATGCCGCCCGCGAGGTTGCGGGTGTCGGGCAGCGCGCCGACCGTGCTCCACAGCGCGGGGTCGCGCAGCAGGTCGGGCACGGTGTGCACGAGGAACATGGTCGTCCCGTACATCAGCATCAGGTCACCGACGTCGTGTGCCCCGACGCTGAGCGCCTCGGCCCAGGCGTCGATGGTGCCGGTGGTGACCGGGATGCCTTCGGGTAGACCGGTGGCACGGGCGGCCTCCGCGGTGACCGTGCCGGCGGCCTCGCCGGACCAGCGCAGCGGCGGGAGCTCGATGCCGGGGGCGATGCGCTCGGCCCACGGCGCGTACCAGTCGCGGGCCAGGGTGTCGTAGAGCGGGGTGGTCTGGCTGGCGGAGTGGTGGTCGAGGACGTAGGCGCCGGTGAGCTTGCGGGCCAGCCACGAGCTGGGCATGTAGAGGCGCCGGGCGCGCCCGAACAGCTCCGGCTCCTCGTCTGCGACCCACGCGACCTTCGCCCCGGCGGCCTGCGAGGTGAGCCGGGAGCCGCACCGGTGGGTGATCTCGTCGGCGCCCAACTCCCGCTCCAGGCGCTCGATCTGGGCGACGGAACGGGTGTCGACGCCGTACAGGATCGCGGGCCGCAGCGGGTTGTCTTCGGCGTCGGTGAGCAGTACGCAGGGCCCCATGCCACTGACGCCGACGGCGACCACGTCCGTGTCCCGGGCGGACGTCAGCTCCTGGGCGAGGGAGACGAACTCGTCCCACCACACCTCCCCCGCCATCTCCACGTGCCCGGGGGCCGGCCGGCCGACGGTGTGCTCGCGGACGGCGGTGTGCAGGACGGTGCCGTCGAGGGCGACGAGGATGCCCTTGCTGCTGGACGTGCCGATGTCGACGCCGATGACTGCGGGCTGGGGCGTGTGGGGCATGGTGGTGGTCACCCTTTCTGTCGCGGCTTCGCTGTCGCTGCTTCTCTGTCGCTACTTCAGGCCGGAGGTCTTGATCGATTCGACCATCTGGCGCTGGAAGATGAGGAAAAGGGCGAGCATGGGAATCACCGCGACCACAGCGGCGGCCAGGATGTAGTTCCAATTCGCTCCGTACTGGCTGGTGAAGGAGGCGATGCCGACCTGGGTGACCGTCAGGTCGGGATTGCTGGTCGACACCAGCGGCCAGGCGAACTGGTTCCAGTTGGCGAGGAAGAAGAACACCGCGAGCGCGGACAGGATCGGCCTGGACAGCGGCAGGATGACGTTCCAGTACACACGCCAGTAGCCGCAGCCGTCGACAATCGCCGCCTCCTCCAGCTCCTTCGGAATCCCCAGGTAGAACTGGCGCAGCAGGAAGATCCCGAACGCGTTGAAGATGAGCGGGATGATCAGGCCCGCGTAGCTGTCCAGCATGCCGAGTTCGCGCACGATGATGAACAGCGGGATGAGGATGACCGGCGCCGTGATCAGCAGCGTCGAGAAGATCACGGCGAAGATCGAGTCGCGGCCGGGGAACTTCAGCCTGGCCAGCGCGTAGGCGGCCATGGAGTGGAAGAACAGCGCGGCGACGGTGATGACGGCGGCCATGACGAAGCTGTTCAGCAGCCAGCGCCCGAAGGGGACTTCGGTGAAGACGTAGCGGAAGTTCTCCCACGTGAAGTCGTTCGGGAGCAGCTTGCCGTCGGTGACGGTGGCGCGCGTCTTGAACGACGAGGAGATCATCCAGAGGGTGGGGAAGAGACTCAGCAGGGACAGCGCGACCGCGACGAGCGTCAGCCCCGTGCGCTTGCCGTGGCGCTGTCGAGCCACGAGGAGCGTGCTACTCGCCATCGTCGAACCTCCCGCCCTTCGTGAACTTGAAGATGACCCACGACAGCACGACCATGATCAGCACCAGGAAGGTGCCGAGCGCCGAGGCGTAGCCGTACTCGCCGAAGACGAAGGCCTGTTGGTAGATGTAGAACATGGCGACCGCGGTGCCGTTGGCCGGGCCGCCCGAGGTCAGTACGTAGACCAGGTCGAAGGTGCCTGTGATGGCGGCGACCGTGGTCATGATGAGGACGAAGAAGCTCGTGGGGCGCAGCAGCGGCCAGGTGATCTTCCGGAACGAGGTCCAGGACCCGGCGCCGTCGATCTTCGCGGCCTCGTAGTACTCCTTGGGGATCTCGTTGAGCCCCGCAAGGAAAATGATCATGTAGTAGCCCATCATGTACCAGACCGTCACGAGGATGACGGCGTACAGCGCGAGACTCGGATCGCCGAGCCACGACTGGGGGCTCACTCCGAACAGGCCGACGACCTTGTTCGCGATGCCGGTCTGGTCGTCGAACATGAACTTCCAGAGCAGGCCCGCGACGACGAGGCTGAGCATGTACGGCAGGAACAGCGCCGTGCGGTAAGCCGCCATGCCGGGCAGCTTCTGCTTCATCAGGATGCCGAGGCCGAGGCTGACGCAGAACAGCACGGGCACCAGGATCACCACGTACTTCGCGGTGACCCACATGGACGACCAGAAGTACGGGTCGTTGAACATCCGCTCGTAGTTGCCGAGCCCGATCCAGTCGTACGAGCCGAAGCCCGACACCTGGAAGAAGCTCAGGACGATCGAGAAGAACATCGGGAGGACGACGAACACGAACAGGCCGAGGCCGTCCGGCAGCAGGAACAGCGCTGCCGCGACCCATTCGCGGTGCTTGCGGCTGAGCCGTCGGCCGGCCGGGCGCGCCGTCGTGACGGGCGCGGTGGTCTCCGTGCTCGGCCGCTGGGTTGCGACGCTGCTCATATCAGGCTCGCCCCCTGGTAGCTCTTCATGTAGGCCTCGATGGTCTGCGCGGCACGGTCGACCTCGGAGGCGACGCCCTTGCCGCCGAGCATGGTGGCCTGGATGGCGTCCGAGATCGCCTTGTAGACGACCGGCGGATAGCGCGGCTCGGCCCGGCCGCCGGGAAAGATCTCGTCCTTGAACTCGGTCATGAGCGGGGAGTCGTAGCCGCCGCGCTCGGTCGCCACCTTCAGCGCGGAACCGCGCGGCGAGATGTCGGACTTGACGCCCGTGCACCAGGACACGGTCCGGTCGATCGACTGCTGGTTCATGCCGCCGAGCGCCCAGCCGCAGAACTCCGCGGCGGCGTCCGGGTTCGACGACTGGGTGCTGGCGCAGAACGACCAGCCGCCCACCGTCGTCGAGTACCTGCCACCCGGCGGTGTGGGCAGCTTGAAGACGCCGTACTTGTGTCCCGGTGCGCCGATCTTGAATGCGGCGACCATCCAGATCCCGCTCTGCCACATCCCGGCCTGCCCGGCCTTGAAGGCGCTGAGGTGGTCCCCGGCCGCCGGCTTGGTGCGGGGTGCGATGCCGTGCCGGACGGCGTCCTGCCACAGACCGAGGGCCTGCCGGGTGGCCTTGGAGTCGAAGGCGACGTTTCCGTTCTTGTCCAGGACGTCGCCGCCGCCCTGCCACATCCAGCAGTACCAGGTGAAGTTCTGGAAGTAGCCGGGATCGGTCTCGAAGACGAGGCCCGCGCCGCCACCTTTGGACCGCAGTTTGTCGCCTACGTCGAGGAGCCCGTCCCAGGTGGTGGGGATGTCGCCCTCGGACAGTCCGGCCTTCTCCCAGTTCGGCGTGTTGTAGAAGATCGCCAGTGGCTCGACCTCCATCGGCAGGGCGTAGACCTTGCCGTCGACCATGCGGCTGGCGAGCGAGGTCCCGTAGTCGGCGACGGTCCGCTTGTCCAGGTGCGGGGTGAGGTCCGCCAGGATGCCGCCGTTCTGGTAGCGGAGGAAGTCGCCGGGGCTGAGCAGGAAGATGTCGGGACCGGTTCCCGACGCGAAGGCGGTGACCATCTTCGAGCCCTGATACGCGAGGCGCGGGACGTAGAAGGGCTCGATCTTGACGTCGTGAGTGTCGTTCCACTCCTTGATCAGGGCGTTGAACCACTTCGCCTGGCCGCGCATGGCCGGGTCCGTCGCGTTCTCGTCGTAGAAGTGCCAGAACTTCAACGTCCCGCCCTCGGCCCTGGCCGGTCCCCCGCAGCCGCTCAGCAGCGGTGCGGTCGCGCCGGCCGCCGCGAGGCCCGCGGCGCCGCCGAGGAAGCGGCGACGGGTCGGTGGCACGGCGCCCTTGCCGTGTCGGAGCATGGCGTGCTCCCGTCTCTCTTGGTGGGTGTGGGTACGGCTACATGTGCGTGTCGACCTCGAGGTCGAGCAGGTCCGGGGTGGGCGGCAGGCCCACGCCGGCGGGGCGGTCCAGGTAGAACAGGGACGTCGACGCGATGTCGTCGTGGTTGGCCCGGTAGCGGTGCGGGAGGCCGTTGCCCTGGCCGCGACCGATGCCGAGGCACTGCACCGTCACCCGCAGGTCGTCCTGGAAGCGGATCGGGTCGAGGACGTGCCAGCGGTACATCCCGAACCGCTGCTGGCTGTCGTAGAGGCCGTCCGGCTTGAGGATCTGGTTGAGGCCGAGGTACGGGGTGGTGAACGCGGTGTAGCCCTGGCCGGGGACGTCGAAGTTCCAGGCGCCGCCGAAGTAGTCCTCGGTGCCGGTGCCGCAGATGGTCGGCCACTGCTCGTCGCCGTCCAGGAAGAACTTCAGCTCGCCCTCGCCCCACCAGCCGGGGCTGTTGACCGCCCAGGCGAGGTACGTGCCGACGTACTGGCCCGTGCCCTCGACGCCTTCGAGGAGGGTGTGGTCGGTGCCGGCCGTGACCGGGTTGCTGCGCCGCCACTGGGCGTGGAAGTAGGCGGCGTCGTCGGCGACTTCGCCCAGTTCGTAGTCGATCTGGTAGTAGAGCGTGAGCTGTTCGGGGGCGAGGTTCTCCAGCGTGATCCGGGCCTTGCGGCGGAACGGCATGGGCCAGTACGCGTTGAGCCCGCCGTTCGGGTTGGCGGCCACCGGGATGGAGCTGACCTGGCTGAAGACGTTCCAGCCGTTGCAGAAGAAGTCTCCGAGCGGGACCTCGACCGCCGGGGTGTCCTCGCCCTCCCAGTAGAAGCGCAGCAACGTCTGGCGCCAGGCGTTGTGCGGGGCCGTGGTGCACCAGATGTGGGTGATCGTGCCGGGCCCGTCGATGTCGGCGAGGACCACCGTCGCGCCCGCGGCGATGTCGATGCTGGGCGAGACCTTCCAGCCGCGCCCGAGCCGACTCGCGGCTGCCGCGCCCGTGCCCTCGGTCGCCATGCCGCCTGCGCCCTTGGCGCCCGTGAAGTTCTCCGCGCTGATCGAGCGGGTGACCGCGCTGGTGGTGCGGGCGAGACCGGTCAGTCCGGGGGCGATGCTCATCGAAGCTCCGTCGTTTGAACCATCGGGTGAACCGTCGTTTGAAATCGATTTCGCGTGACGTCGACTGCTGTTCTCTCCGCCAATGTCTGGAATGCCGAGCTGAAGAATCCGCACCCGGGAGGGGTCGCGGCGGAACGTCTTGAAATCCGTTTCACGGGAACGTAGGTTTCCCGCCAGACGCTGTCAAGAGTTCGCGTGGGAACGGGAGTTGCCGGGGCGCACAATGACGGCACCACCGGGCACGGCCGGATCGCGGGGCGAACTCCCCCGCCTGGACGAGGGGTTGAGTGAGGGGTCTGTGGCGACGATCTACGACGTGGCGCGCGAGGCCGGGGTCTCCCCTGCCACCGTGTCGCGGGTCTTCAACGGCGGCCGGGTGACCGCGGAGCGCGCGGCGACCGTGCGCGCCGCCGCGGCGGTGCTCGGCTTCGCGCCCAACCGGGTCGCCCGCTCCCTGCGGATGCAGCGCGCCTCCGTGATCGGTCTGATCATCCCGGACATCGGCAACCCGTTCTTCACCGCGCTGGCCCGCGGCGTCGAGGACGCGGCGCAGGAGACCAACCTGTCGGTGGTGCTGTGCAACACCGACGAGGACGTCGACAAGGAGCACCGCTATCTGGAGGTGGCCGCGGCCGAGCAGATGGCCGGGGTGATAGTGGCGGCGGCCTCCCGGCACCGCACCGACCTGTCCGCGCTCGTCGGCCGGGGCACCCCCGTGGTCGCGGTCGACCGGCGTCCGCGCGGCGCCTCCGTGGACGCCGTGATGATGGACAACCGGCACGGGGGCGAGGAAGCCACCGAGCATCTGCTGGCCCGCGGCTACCGGCGCATCGCCTGCATCGCGGGCCCCGAGGGTGCCTCCACGTCCGACGAGCGCCTGGCCGGGTACCGGGCGGTGCTGCGCGACCACTTGGGCGACGCGGGGCGGGCGGCCGTGCCACCCGCCGAGTACGTCGTGCACGGGGATTTCCGGGTGGACGGCGGGCGCGCCGCGATGGCGCGGCTACTGGCGCTGCCGGAGCCGCCGGACGCCGTGTTCGTGGCGAACAACCTCATGACGGTGGGCGCGCTCGCGGCGCTGCGCGAGGCCGGGCTCGCGCCGCCGGACACCGGACTGCTCTCGTTCGGCGACGTGCCGTGGCCCGAGCTGGTCACCCCCTCGCTCAGTTCGGTCCAACTCCCCTCCTACGAGCTGGGGTTCGCGGCCGCCCAGCTGTTGCAGGAGCGCATCGCGGGGACCGCGAAGCCGCTGCAGACGGTGGTGCTGCGCACATCGCTCCGGGTCCGGGAGTCCACGAGCGGCCCGGCCCACGACTGAGGGCCCACACTCCGACCGCGTGCGGCAACGTCCCCGCGGGTGCGCCTACGCCGGGCCGAACCACCGGCTCAGCGCCGCCTCGAGCCCGCTCACGTCGTCCGGGCCATGGCCGGTCCAGGCGACATGGGTGTCGGGGCGCAGCAGCAGGCCCGTCGCGTCGGTGCCGTCCGCCGTGCCGGTGATGATGTCGACCCGGTCGTGCCAGGGCTTCGCGGCCTCGGCGAATCCGCCGTCGAGGTCGAGGAGCAACGGGCGTGCGGTGACGGTCAGTTCGGCCAGTCGGTGGGTTCCCGTGGCGGTGTGCACGACGAGGTCGGGGGCGAAGCCCTCGGTGGTGCCGGCGATGAGATGCGCGATGCGTTCCGTACCCGCGGGTGTCTCCAGCAGCTCGCCGAAGACGGTCCGCAGGGCGGTGACCTCAGGGCCGGGGCGCAGCAGCGCCGACTGGGCCAGGGTCGAGGACACGACGCGTTCGGCGACGGGGCGGCGCTCCTCGTCGTAGGTGTCGAGCAGGTTCACGGGCGCCCAGCCGCGGACAGCGGCGGCGAGCTTCCAGCCGAGGTTGACGGCATCCTGGAGGCCCAGATTGAGGCCGGGGCCGCCGATCGCCGAGTGCACGTGGGCCGCGTCGCCGAGCAGCAGGATCCGGCCTTCCCGGTAGCGGTCCGCGAGTCGTGTGTTGCCTCCGACGAGCCGGCGCAGCAGGTGCGGTCCTTCGCCCTCGGGCGGGAGCACCGGCAGGGGTGCGCCCAGGACGCGTTCGGCGCTGTCGAGCAGTTCCTGGAAGGTCATCGGCGCGGAGTGGTCCTCGTCCGGCGCCTCGACCTCCGTGGTGTGAATGCTCGCGGGGCGGCCGGGGAGCCGGGCCCAGACGATGGTGCCGCGTTCGGTGCGCACGTACATGGTGGGCGGCAGCATCCCGTAGCCGGGGACGATCAACTCGCCTTGCGGGCCGACGTGTTCATCGCGCGCGGTCAAGGTCGCGGAGCGCGAGACGAAGTCGTCGTTGGTGACTCCGGGGAAGCCGATGCCGGCGAGACGGCGCACGGTGCTGCGCCCGCCGTCGGCCGCCACCAGGTAACGGGCGGTGAGCCGCTCCCCGTTCGCCAGGGTCACGCGGGCCGAGTCGGCGTCCTGGCCTACATCGGCCACTTCCTGGCCCATGCGGAGGTCGACCCCGAGTTCGGCGGCGCGCTCCCCGAGGACCTGCTCGATCCGTATCTGCGGGGCGGGGAGGATGCTCACGGGGTTGTGCTCCAGCCCGTCGAGCTCCAGCGGGAACGCGCCGAACATGTAGCGGGGCGCGGGCCTGACGGGCTCGTCGCTGCCACTGATCCGGGCGTACAGTCCGCGCCGGTCCAGCATCCGCACCACCTGACCCACCAGGCCGTTCGCCCGTGGCTCGGTCTTGGGTCCGGTGAGCCTCTCGATGACGACGGGCTTGACGCCCGCGAGCGCGAGTTCACAGGCCAGCATCAGCCCGTTCGGCCCGCCACCCACAATGATCACGTCGAACATGACACGTCTCCTTACGGGGTCGGCAGCCCCGCGGCCACCATCGTGAGAGCCGACCGCAGCAGCGTCTCCATCGACTTCTCCGCGCCGCCCTCCAGGAAGAGTTCGAGCGCGGCGCCGTTGGCGGCCGTCACGCTCGCGGCCACCAGGCGGGGGTAGAGGTCGGCCTCCACGGACGTGCCCGTGCGGTCGGCGATCGCCGCGGCCAGCTCCCTCTCCGCGACCTTGCCCGCGCGCAGCATCTCGGCCTGCAGCGCCGGCTCGGCCACCATCACGCGCAGACCCGCCGCCCAGTCGGCCGGCGCCTGCGGAGGCATCTGCCGCACCTCGGGCCCCGGCTCCAACTGCCGCAGCACCGCTTGGGAGATGACCTCCCACAGCGGCTCACCGTCCGGCGCGGAGCGCACTTCCTCGGCCACCCGCAAGGAACGCCGGAGGTGCCGGAAGGCGATCGCTTCCGCCTTGCTGGAGAAGTAGTTGTTGAAGGTGCGCGGCGACACACCCACCGCCTCGGCGATGTCCTCGACCCGCACCCCGTCGAGCCCACGCTCCACGGTGAGCCTGATGGCGGCCCAGCTCAGGGCCACCCGCGTGGCTTCCTTCTTGCGCTCCCGCAGTCCGCTCATGGCACCACGATAGCAAACATTGCGCGCCACGCAATAATGCGTGGCGCGCAATTATTGTCTCCCGGTTACAGACCGAGCGCCGGGGCGAGTTCGCGCAGCGCGGGCAGCGGGTCGGCGGAGTGGTCTTCGCCGAGGACCTGGACGACGACGTGGTCGGCGCCCGCGTCGAGGTGCCTCCGCACATGTGCGGCGACCGCGTCCGCGTCGCCCATGGCGACCATGGCCTCGGCCAGCTTGTCCGAGCCGCCGACGACGATGTCGGACTCGTCGAATCCCTGACGCAGCCAGGAATTACGGTAGTTGGGCAGCTGCGAGTACATGTGCAGGTGCTGGTGCGCGCGCCGCAGACCGATCTCCCGGTCCGTGGTGAGCGCCACGGCCTGCTCGCTGACCACCCACTTGTCGGGGCCCAGCAGTTCGCGGGTGCTCGCGGTCTGCTCCGGGGTCACCAGGTACGGGTGCGCCCCGTCGGCCGCCTTGCCGGACAGCTCGATCATCTTCGGGCCGAGCGCGGCAAGGAGGCGTGCCGGGCGCTGCCCGCCGGGCTCGACCTCGGCCGGGACCGCGTCCATCGTCCGCAGGTACTCCCGCATGGTGCTCAGCGGCTTGGTGTACGAACCGGCGTAGCTGTGCTCCACGAGCGGGGCGTGGCTGACGCCGAGACCGAGCACGAACCGGCCCGGGTACAGCGCGCCGAGCGTCCGGGCCCCCGCTTCGCTCGCGGGGGCGCTGCGGGCGTGGATGTTGGCGATGCCGGTGCCGGCCACCAGCCGTTCGGTGCCGCTCAACACGGCGGCGGCCTGCGTGAAGGTCTCCTTGCCCCCGGCCTCGCCGTAGAACAGCGATGCGTAGCCGAGATCCTCGATCTCACGGGCACGGGCGACAACGTCGTTGATCGGCCACCGGTCGCTGGTCCACCAGACGCCGACGCGAGAGCTGAAATTGATGTTGGCCATGCCCCGAGGCGAGGCTACCCGCGCCGACGTCACCGCCCGGAGTGGCCGCCGGTGCCGGTGTCGTTTACGGAGTCGGTGTCGGCCTCGGCGTGCGCGCGGGCGTTCTCCCAGACCCGCAGCAGCATCTGCTCCTCCATGTCCGGCACGTCGTCGTCCTGGACACGCTCCTCACCGGAGCCGCGCACCTCCGTGTGCAGCTCCTCCATCCGCCGGTCGAGCTGCTCGGCGAGCTGCGCCGCCTCGGTGAGGCTCGTGACGAGTTCGGCGGGCACCGCACGGTCGTACTTGTAGTAGATCTTGTGCTCCAGGCTGGCCCAGAAGTCCATGGCGATCGTGCGGACCTGCACCTCGACGGTCACGGGGACCGGGCCCGTGCTGAGGAACACCGGGATCTCGATCAGGGCGTGCAGGCTTTTGTAGCCGTTGGGCTTCGGCTCGGCGATGTAGTCCTTGATCCGGAGCACCTTGACGTCGGTCTGCGAGGTGAGCGCCTCGAGCACACGGTACGTGTCGGCGATGAAACTGCACGTGATGCGCACACCGGCGATGTCGTGGAGACCGGCCCGGATCGCCTCGGGCGTCGGCTCGATCCCGAGGCGCGTGACCTTGTCCAGGATGCTCTTGGTCGTCTTGACGCGTGAGCCGACGTGCTCGATCGGGTTGTACCGATGCAGGTGCAGGAACTCCTTGCGCAGGATGGAGACCTTGGTCAGCACTTCGTCCACGGCGAACTCGTGCTCCATCTGGATGCGCTGGAAGCCCGCGCGGATCTGACGTGCGAGCGCCACGTCGTCCGGCTTGGGCGGTTCCGCGCCCGTCTCGGGCGCGGGTGCCTGCATCGGGTCGGCCACGCTGGTTCTTCCTCTCTGGTTCCTCGTCCCCCGCCGAGTACCAGTGTCCGCGATCCGCACATCAAGTACGAAATGCGGTCCCCCGCTGCGCGCCGTCAGTGCGAGTCGCGTGGTACCGCGTCCCCGCGGCACCCCCGCAGGAAATCGAAGTCCGCGCCGCGGTCGGCGCCTTCGACATGCTGGGTGTACAGCCAGGCGTAGCCGCTGGTGTGGCGGGGCTCGGGCGGCTGCCAGGCCGCGCGGCGGCGGGCCAGTTCGGACTCGTCGACCTCCAGGCGCAGCGAGCGCTTCGGGACGTCCAGGGTGATGGTGTCTCCGTCGCGTACGAGGGCCAGCGGGCCGCCGGCCGCCGCCTCCGGTGCCACGTGCAGGACGACCGTGCCGTACCCCGTGCCGCTCATCCGGCCGTCGCAGACGCGCACCATGTCGGTGACCCCGGCCTTCAGCAGCTTCGTGGGCAGCGGCACGTTCGAGACCTCGGGCATGCCGGGGTAGCCCTTCGGGCCCGCGCCGCGGATGACGAGCACCGTGTCCGCGTCGACGTCCAGGTCCGGGTCGTCGCACACCGCGTGGTAGGCCTCCGGCGAGTCGAAGACGCGCGCGGTGCCGGCGTGCGTGAGCAGATGGGGCGAGGCCGCGGACTGCTTGATGACCGCGCCGTCGGGGCAGAGGTTGCCGCGCAGGACCGCCGTCCCGGTGCCCGCGGGCTGGAACGGATCGGCCACCGCCGTGATCACCTCGTCGCCGACGCGCTCCGCGTCCGCCACGTTCTCGGCGATGCTGCGCCCGGTGACCGTGAGCTGACCGCCGTCGAGGAGTCCGGCCCGCACCAGTTCCTGGTGGACGGCGGGCAGGCCTCCCGCGTAGCAGAAGTCCTCCATGAGGTACTTCCCGGACGGCATGAGGTTGAGCAACGTCGGTACGTCGCGAGCCAGTTGGTCGAAGTCCTCGGTGTCGAGGCGGACGCCGACCCGGCCCGCGAGCGCCGTCAGGTGGATGATGGCGTTGGTGGAGCCGCCGATCGCCGCGTTCGTGCGGATCGCGTTCTCGAAGGCCTCGCGGGTGAGGATGCGGGAGGGGCGCAGGTCCTCGTCCACCATGTCGACGATGCGGCGGCCCGCCGCCTGCCCGGTCTCGTAGCGGCGCATGTCGACCGCGGGCCAGGTCGCGGAGCCCGGCAACTGCATGCCGAGGGTCTCCGCCATGCACGCCATGGTGGAGGCCGTGCCCATCGTCATGCAGTGCCCGTTGGAGCGGGCCATGCACCCCTCGGCGAAGAAGCACTCCTCCTCGGTCATCCGCCCGGCCTTGACCTCGGCCTCCATCTGCCACACTGCCGTGCCGGAGCCGACGTCGCGGCCCTGGAACTTGCCGTTGAGCATGGGCCCGCCGGTCACCATCACGGCGGGCAGGTCCACGCTCGCGGCGCCCATCAGCATGGCGGGGGTCGTCTTGTCGCAGCCGGAGAGCAGCACCACGCCGTCCAGCGGGTTGGCGCGGATCAGCTCCTCGACCTCCATGGCCATGAGGTTGCGGTACAGCATGGCTGTGGGCCGCATCAGCGTCTCGCCGGTGGCCATGGTGGGGAATTCCAGCGGGAAGCCGCCGGCCTGCCACACCCCGCGCTTCACCGCCTCGGCGACCCGCGTCAAGTGGGCGTTGCACGGGGCGAGTTCGGACGCGGACACGGCGATGCCGATCACCGGCCGGCCGTCGAACACCTCGGGCCCGAAGCCCTGGTTGCGCATCCACGACCGGTACACCATGCCGCCGCGTCCGGCGGCACCGAACCAGGCCTGGCTGCGTCGGGCGGGGTGACCATCCGTCATCACACACTCCTGTCCGTAGACACGTTGATACGTAAAACCGGGTTTCAGGTTTCGGCGTTCAGCCGAAGAGGTCCGAGAGCTGCTGGCGCACCGTGAGCACGGACAGCACACCGAAGAGCAGCACCGCCCACACCAGCGCGGCCACGCGGAAGCCGCGCACCTTCAGGGGGTTCGGCAGCGCGGTGCGGTTCATGACGAGGAGCAGGATCGAGTACACGAACATCATCACGCCGGACACGCACGCGGAGATGACGAGCAGGACGAGCGGCTGGTCGAACCCGGAGAGCAGCACGATCGCGCCGATGGCGACGACCGCCCACACCAGGCGCGCGTACATCCGCGACTCGCTCGTCCGACTTCCGCGCAGATACGTCGACTTGAGGACGTCGGCCGCCATCCGGCTGGTGTAGTCGATGATGCCGGTGGCGGCGCTGAACAGCGAGAACGCGCCGACCAGCCAGAAGAACACACCGAACCAGTCCCCCACGCGCTCCTGGAGGACCTGTCCCTCCTTCTCGATGAAGCCGACGTTGTTCTCCAGGCCACCCGTGCCGAACAGCGTCGAATGCGCCAGCATCGAGGACAGGATGATGGTCACGACGGTGACGAGGACGAAGGTGATGGCCTGCTCGACGTTGGCGAAGCGCCACCAGCGGCGCCAGCGGGACATGTTCGTCTCCGTGAGCTCGAAGACGTAGCCGACGACGGGGCCCGCGGCTTCCTCCTTGCCGGTGACCGGGCTGACGAGGCGGGGCACGTAGTGGCCCATGCCGAAGCCCTTGTCGCGGATCCAGTTGCTCTGCACCAGGTTCTGTCCGCCGCCCGCGCCCGCGTAGGCGAGGGCGCCCATCAGGACCGCCACGCCGAGTTCGGAGGGGAACGTCGCGTCGGTGACGGCCTTCGGGAGGTCGCCCACGGTGGTGGCGGTGACCGCGAGGATCAGGGCGAGGAGGAAGAAGCCGCCGATGACGAGGATCTTGACGCCGAGCAGCTTCTCCAGCGCGTTGTAGACGACGGGCGCGAGGGTGAGGATCAGGCCGATGAGGACGAGCAGCCCGATGCCGATGTAGGCGGGCTTGCCGCCGAAGACGTAACTGAGCATCGTCGCCGAGCTGGTGGCCCAGCCGGGCCAGAGGTTGGCCGCGCAGGTGAACACCACCATGACCAGGCCCCAGTGGCGCCAGTAGCGGTTGAAGCCGGTCACCGCGGTCTCGCCGGTGGCGAGGGTGTAGCGCTCGATCTCCATGTTGAGGAACCACTGGGTGACCACGCCGACGACGGCGCCCCACAGGAAGACGAGTCCGGCCTGGGTGGCGATGTACGGCCAGAGGATGAATTCGCCCGAGGAGAGTCCGACTCCGGCGGCCACGACGCCGGGGCCGATGATGCGCCAGGTCTTCGCGGGCGGTGCGGGCAGCTCCCGGACGGCGGGTGGCGGGAGGAGCTTCGTGCGCAGGGGGAACGGTGCGGGCGGAGGGGAGGCGGAATGTCCGGTCTCGGTCATCTGGGGCGTCTCCGGGGGCCGTTGGGGCGGAAGTGGAGCGCGTGCAGGCCCGGCAATCATCGGATGATTCGGGGCCGCCCGTCCAGTGGGTGCGCACGAGAAACGCCCCGGGCGGGGGCGCCCGGGGCGTTTCTCGTGCGGCGTTCGCCTTCGCCGTGGTGTGTCAGACCCCGGCGCTCTCCCTGGCCGGCACCTGTGACGCCTTCGCCTTGCCGCGCGGAGCCCACCCGGCCAGCCAGGGCAGGACGAGCGCGAGCACACCGACCGCGGCCCACGCGCCGCCGACGGCCCAGGCGGCGCCGGCCGACAGCAGGACGGGCACGAACGTCACGGTGGCCGTCTCGACGGGCGCGACGGGGATGTAGGCGACGCCGAACTCCTCCAGCGTGCCGCTCTTCAGCTTCGGGTCGACCATGCGCAGCAGGGCGATCGCGGTCGCCGCGGCGCCGGTCGTCCAGCCCCAGGTCACGAGCCCCTTCTCGAACCAGTTCCCCTCGAACAGGCGCGGCGCGACGACCAGGAACAGGAAGAGCACGAGGGCGAGCCCGCCCGCGAACATCAGCGCCAGCGGCAGCCAGTAGTCGGCGACGAAGCTGGGCACGATGGAGGCGATGCCGCAGGTGATCAGGACGTCGGTGGCGGTGCCGGAGAGCGACTTGAGCGACTCCCCGTCGACGTAGTTCCAGGCCTTGGTGCGGGCCACGACGGCGCGCAGGAGCAGGCCGAGGATGAAGGCCAGGGCGAAGACCGGGAGCATCAGCGAGGGGAACATCCCGGTGATCCACTCGGAGACGCCGTACGCGGCGGCAGCGAGTGCGGCGATCACCGCGATCTGGAAGCCGAGCGGTTCGATGGAGGCGGGCGAGGTGGTCGCGCGGCCGGTGGGGTGGCGCTCCTCGTCCTTGCGCACGAGGCCGGTGCGCAGCTCCTCGGGGAGCGTCTCGAAGCGGCCGACGCTGCTGGTGTGTCCGCGCCGCGCGCCCCAGTTGCACAGGATGATGCCGCCGACGACACCGACGAGCATGCCCACGGTGGCCGAGGTGAAGCCGAGGGAGCCGGCGCCCTCCCACCCGTTCGCCTCGAAGGCGGTACCGAGGGCGGCCGCCGTGCCGAAGCCACCGGCCCAGCCCGCGAAGAGCAGCGCCCCGAAGGCGTCGGGCACGTCCCACACCGGCTGGAGCAGCACCAGGCCGAGTACGACACCGAGGCCCACCTGCAACGCGTAGGCGGCGACGCCGTACGAGCCGAAGGATCCTGCCGCCTTGCCGAAGCCCTTGAGGCCGAGGCCGTCGGTGAGGGCGAGGCAGGCGAACACGACGACGATGAGTACGGACGCGTAGGTGCCGAGCTGGTCGGAGAACGGCAGCAGCCCCGCCCCTTCCGGGCCGAGCGCGAGACCGAGGAAGCCCGCCATGACGCTGGAGGGCAGCATCAGCCGCTGGAACAGCCGGACATGGGCGCGCAACAGGGTGCCGACGAGCAGCAGCACGGCTATCAGGCCGGCGTCGCTGAGCAACGACCAGGGTGAGTAGGACAACGGGGACTCCGGGGTGGGGCAGGCACCTCAGGCAGTGCGGGACGAGCGGGGTGATCCGGAGTTTTCCATCAGCAAAGAAATGGTAAAGGGAAACCCAGCTTCCGGTTTCCGCCGGTACGCGGGACATGGGAGCTGGAATGCGATGCGCCCCCGCGCTGGTTGTGCTCGTCTGGCTGTGGACGCCCCACATCCATCCAGCGGAGGGATCGGACACACATGAGCACCGCCCTGAAGGACAAGGTCGGCCGGTACGGAATCTGGAACGTCGGGCTCCGCTCGGAGGACCCGGACCAGCGCGCGGCGATCGCCGACGCCGCCGCCGAACTCGAGGAACTCGGTTACGGAGCCGTCTGGTTGGGCGGCAACAGCGCGGCGGCAAATGCCCTGCCGCTGTTGGAGGCCACGTCGCGGCTCACGGTCGGGACCAGCATCCAGAGCATCTGGCAGCACGACGCGCAGGACAGCGCGGCCGCGTTCGCCGAGGTCGAGAAGGCGCACCCCGGCCGCTTCCAGCTCGGCCTCGGTGTCAGCCACGCCAAGCTGGCGGAGCAGTACCGCAGGCCGTACTCCGCCCTCGTCGACTACCTCGACGCGCTGGACGCGGCCGGGGTGCCCGTCGAGCGCAGGCTGCTCGCGGCGCTCGGCCCGCGCACGCTCAAGCTCGCCGCCGACCGGGCCGCGGGCGCGATCCCCTACCTGGTCACGCCCGAGCACACGGCGCAGGCGCGTGAGCTGCTCGGCGAAGGGCCGCTCCTCGCACCGGAGTTGAAGGTCGTGCCGGAGACCGACCCGGACCGCGCCCGCGCGCTTGCCCGGGAGGTCCTCGCCATGTACCTCGCGCTGCCCAACTACACGAACAGCTGGCTGCGTCTCGGCTTCACCGAGGACGACTTCGCCTCAGGCGGCAGCGACCGCCTGATCGACGCGCTGTACGCCTGGGGCGACGAGGAGCGCATCCGCGCCCGCGTCGACGCCTTCTTCGACGCGGGCGCTGACCACATCGCGCTCCAGGTGGTGGACGGCACGCCGCCCGACCGGCTGCCCCTCGAGGGCTGGCGGCGGGTCGCCGAGCTGCTCACGTGACCTGAGGTCACTGCTTGCCGGAGCCGACCGGGTCCACCGTCACGTTGGAGCCGGTGGAGTCGCTCACCGGCAGGTTGAGGGAGACCGGCAGGGTCTTGGAGTGGGTCTCGTTCGGCGGGGTGACGACGATGCTCACGATGTCGACGCCCGAGCCGCCGGTGTCGTTGCGCGGGGTGTGCAGCGTGAACCGGGTCTCCTCGCCGTTCTTGAGGACGACGGCCGGGGCGGTGCGGTCGCTGCGCTTGGCGCTGATGCCGCCGCCTCCGTTGTCGGCCTTGAGGTCGACGCCCGGGAAGCCCTTGAGGGAGCAGGCGTCGCTGGTGTTCTTCAGGGTGACCATCAGGTCGCCCTCGCCCATGCCGTGGGCGGTGCTGAACGCCAGGTTCGCCGTCTTGCAGGGGCCGGTGTTGATCTGCCCGCCACCGCTGCCCTCGTCGGCGTCCGCGGAGCCGGTGGTGGCGGTGTCGTCCCCGGTGTTGGTGGCGTTGTCGTCGCCACCCTGCCGCGCGTCGCCGCCACCACCCGAGTCGGAGGCGGCGGACGACGACGAGGACGACGAGGAGGAACCGGAGTCGTCGCTGCCCGCGGCGGAGTCCTCGTTGCCCTGGCAGGCCGTGAGCGAGAGGCCCGCGACGAGGGCCAGGGCGGCGAGTGCGGTCTTCTGAGCGCGCATGGTTTCGGTTCCTCCGTGGTCGGTGGTGCTGTCCGCTCGGTGGGGGCGAGCGTTACTGGTGTAAAGGACCCCAACCGAGGGGTGAACCGTTCCTCCTGACTCCGCACCCATACATGGCTGTTACAAACGCCTGTCGGATCCTCACATCACGGCGTTGAGCGCCATGACACCACCGAGGCCCAGCACCGCGAGCACCGTCGTATAGGTGGTCCGTGCCTTGATCGCGTCGAGGACCGAGAGGTTGAAGTACTCCTTGAACATCCAGAAGCCCGGGTCGTTGACGTGGGAGAAGGCGATCGAACCGCAGGAGACGGCGAGCACCATCAGCTCCGGGGAGGATCCGCTGCCCGCCACCATCGGCGCGACGATGCCCGCGGCCGTGGACACGGCGACCGTGGCCGAGCCGAGCGCGATGCGCAGGATCGCCGCGATCAGCCAGGCGAGCAGCAGCGGGGAGATCGACCAGTGCTCGGTGGTGTCCTTGATGTAGTCCGAGATGCCGCCCTCGACGAGCACGTTCTTGTACGCGCCGCCCGCCGCGATCACCAGCATGATCATGGCCATGGACTTGGCCGCGTCGCCGCAGGAGGTGGCGATGTCCTTGAGCGAGCGGCCGACGCGCGGGCCGAAGACGTAGATGGCGAGCAGCAAGGTCAGCAGCAGCGCGAACTCGGGGGAACCGACGAACTTGATGACACCCATGCCCGGGGCGTGGTCGTCGAGGGACATCTCGGCGATGGCCGCGCCGGCGATGAGGACCACCGGGAGCAGGGCCACCGCGAGCGACCAGCCGAGGGCCGGCATCTCGTCCTCTTCGAAGACGCGCTCGGTGACGAGGCCGGTGGGTATCGACGGGTTCATCCGGCGGACGAACGGCAGGCGTGGCCAGACCAGGGCGATCAGGGCGCCGGCCGGGACGGCGATGAACAGGCCGACGAAGAGGGTCTGGCCGACGGAGGCGTCGAACATCTCGGCCACGGCCGTCGGGCCGGGGTGCGGCGGCAGGAAGCTGTGCATCGTGGAGAGCGCGATGGACATCGGCAGGCCGATCCACAGCAGGTTCTGCCGGGTGACGCGGACCAGGGTGAAGGCCACCGGGACGATGATGACGAAGGCCACCTCGTAGAACATGGTGACACCGATGAGCATCGCGGTGACGACCATCGCCACCTGCACCCACCGGTCGCCGAACGCCTTGGTCAGCTTGGTGGCGATGCGCTGGGCCGCTCCCGCGTCACCCATCACGCGGCCGACCATGGCTCCCAGGCCGATCACCGGCAGGGTGCCGGAGAGTTGGTCGCCGATACCGGTCTCCAGGACATCGGAGATCTCCGGCAGGCTGATGCCCTGGACCATCGCGACGACGACCGCGACGAGCAGCAGGGCGATGAAGCCGTTGAGCCTCACCTTGGTCATCAGGAACAGCAGCGCCACAACACTGAGCGCAACGACGAGCATTGGCATGATCACTTCTCCTTCGAAGTGACGGAGGTGCACGTTCGGAAGTCAGGGCATGCGAGGGCTCGGGGCGGCGTCGTGCGAGCGGGGCACGACGCCGTACCGGAGACGGCGGAAGGGGTCAGCGCACCAGGGCCGGGCGCTTGGCGTCGAAGGTCCAGCCGGGGATCAGGTACTGCATCCCGGCGGCGTCGTCCCGGCTGCCGAGGCCGAGGGAGAGGTAGCGCTGGTGGGCCGCCTCGACCTGGTCCAGGTCCAACTCGACGCCCAGGCCGGGGCGTTCGGGCAGTGCGATGGCGCCGCCCTCGATCGGCAGCGGCTCGTGGGTGAGGCGCTGGCCGTCCTGCCAGATCCAGTGGGTGTCGATGGCGGTGATGTCACCGGGCGCCGCGGCGGCGACGTGCGTGAACATCGCGAGCGACACATCGAAGTGGTTGTTGGAGTGCGAACCCCAGGTCAGGCCCCAGGCGTCGCAGAGCTGGGCGACGCGCACCGAACCGTTCATGGTCCAGAAGTGCGGGTCGGCGAGCGGGATGTCGACCGCGTCGGCCTTGATGGCGTGGCCCAGCTGCCGCCAGTCCGTGGCGATCATGTTGGTGGCCGTCTTCAGGCCGGTGGCACGGCGGAACTCGGCCATCACCTCGCGGCCCGAGTAGCCGCCCTCGGCGCCGCAGGGGTCCTCGGCGTACGCGAGCACATCGCGCAGCGAACGGCCGATCTCGATGGCGTCGTCGAGCAGCCAGCCGCCGTTGGGGTCGAGGGTGATGCGGGCCTCGGGGAAGCGTTCGGCGAGGGCGGTGACGGCCTCGGCCTCGGCGCGGCCGTCGAGGACGCCGCCCTTGAGCTTGAAGTCCTGGAACCCGTACCGCTCCTGGGCCGCCTCGGCGAGCGCGACGACCGCCTCGGGGGTGAGCGCCTCCTCGCTGCGCAGGCGCTCCCAGGCGTCCTTGGCGTCGGACTCGTCGCGGTAGTCGAGGTCGGTGCGGCGCCGGTCACCGACGTAGAAGAGGTAGCCGAGGACGGGGACGGAGGTGCGCTGCACGCCCTCCCCGAGGAGCGCGGCGACCGGCACGTTCAGGTACTGACCGAGCAGGTCGAGCAGCGCGGCCTCGACGGCGGTGACCGCGTGCACGGTGACGCGCAGGTCGAAGGTCTGCGCGCCGCGGCCGCCCGCGTCCCGGTCGCCGAAGCGTTCGCGTATCGCGCGCAGGACGGCCTGCGGGTCGCCGACGGGCCGGCCGACGACGAGGTCCCTCGCCTCTTCGAGGGTGGTGCGGATGGGTTCGCCGCCGGGGACCTCGCCCACACCGGTGCGGCCGTCGGAGTCGGTGAGGATCACCAGATTGCGGGTGAAGTACGGGGCGTGGGCCCCGCTCAGGTTCAGCAGCATGCTGTCCTGGCCCGCGACCGGGACGACCCGCATCGAGGCGACGACGGGGGTGGGTGCGGGGGGAACGGCCTTGGTGCTCATGAACGGTGACACCTTTCGCGTGCGGCTCGCAGGCGGATGAGGGGACCTACGGAAGGGGCGGGCGGAACATGGGGCGAGCGCCGGCCGGGCTCAGCGGCCGATGCCCTTGATCAGCGCGGTGAGTGCGTCCAGCTCCGCCGGTTCCAGGTCGGTAAGCGGCGGCCGGACCGGGCCCGCGGGGTGGCCGGTCGCGGCGAGTCCCGCCTTGACGATGCTGACCGCGTAGCCGCTCTTGCGGTTGCGGATCTCCGTGTACGGCAGGACGAACTCGTCGAGCTTGCGCAGCACTTCGTCGTGGCGGCGGGCGCGGATGTCCGCGAAGAAGGAGAGCGCGAACTCGGGGACGAAGTTGAAGAGGGCCGACGAGTAGGTGGTGACACCGAGTTCGAGGTACGGCAGGGCGAACATCTCGGCGGTCGGCAGGCCGCCGATGTAGGTGAGCCGGTCGCCGAGCCTCGCGTAGATGCGGGTCATGGCGTCGATGTCACCGACGCCATCCTTGTAGCCGATCAGGTTCGGGCAGCGTTCGGCGACGCGGGCCACGGTGTCGGCACCGTACACGGCGTTGGCGCGGCTGTAGATGATGACACCGAGGTTCGTCGCCCGGCAGACCGCCTCGACATGTGCGGCGAGTCCCTCCTGCGGGGCCTCGGTGAGGTAGGGCGGGAAGAGCAGGATGCCGTCGGCGCCCGCGCGCTCGGCGGCCTTCGCCATCTCGACGGCGGTGGCGGTGCCGTAGCCGGCCGGGGCCAGGATCGGGGTGCCCTCGGGTGCGGCGGCCACGGCCGCGGCCACGACCCGCTCGACCTCGGCCACGGTCAGCGAGAAGAACTCGCCGGTGCCGCCGGCCGCGAAGAGTCCGGCGACTTCGTACGCTCCGAGGCGGCCGACGTGTTCCCGGTAGGCCTCCTCGTCGAAGTCGAAGGCGGCGGGGTGGTCCTTGTCCCGGAAGTGGGTCACGGGGAAGGACAACAGGCCCGAGCCGAGGCGTCGACCGAGGTCGGCAGGCGTGTAGGCGGTCATAGCGGCGGTGCTCCCGAACTGAGGTGTGCGACAGACGTACCGGAGGCTGGCCAACTCCCGTATGGCCCGCGTCACTGGTCTGGCGTGACGCTATGAGCTGCCGCTGATGCACGTCCAACACCGATTTCGCATCTTGCGATGCGCGTTGAGCATCGTCGAGCGATCTTCACCGGGGACACACAGGGAACGAAACGTTTGCGTTTCGATGAGGGGAGGGCGTACCTTCTAACGGTACGAAACCGTTTCGGTTCGCTTATCCGCGCACGACACAGCGAGCGGATCCGCGCACCACCCGTCAGGCAAGGAACCCATGGGGCTGCCCGAACCCCTCACGCGCAGAAAGCGGCGTACCCGCCTCACCCCCGAGCGGGAGCGCGAGCTCTTCGGACGCACCCTCGACCTCGTACGCGACGTCGGCTACGAGACGATGACGCTCGACGCCGTCGCCGCGCAGTCGAAGTGCAGCAAGGCAACGCTCTACCGGCAGTGGGGCAGCAAGCCACGGCTCGTGTCCGAGGCGCTGCGCGAGATGCGGCCGTTCTCCCTCGACGACCTGGACACCGGGTCGCTCCGGGGCGATCTGCACGCGCTCGCGGAGCGGATCGGCGAGGCCCGCAAGGATCTCGACCTCGTACGCGGCATCTCGCTGGCCATCCGCAAGGACGCGGAGCTCGCGGACGCCGTGCACGAGGCGCTCGTCCAGCCCGAGCTCGACCTGTTCGAGGCGATGCTGGCGCGGGCCGCGGAGCGCGGCGAGATCGACCGCTCCGCACCCGCCTGCGGTTTCCTTCCGCACATGTTCGTCGGCTCCGTCTTCTCCCGGCCGCTCCTCGAGCGGCGGGCGGCCGACACCGAATATCTCCAGCGCTACGTGGACACCGTCGTCCTCCCCTTGCTGCTGCCCGCCTGACCGCCTCGGGCCGCCTTTACGGCCCGAGGCTCCCGACAGACCTCGAAGGACCACGCAATGCCCACCCCGCTCGACGCGCGCGAGCGTCCGGCCGCGGCCTCGTCCGCACAGCCGCCGGGCGCCCCGGCCGCGCACCACGTGCCCCACCGCTGGTGGGTCCTGGCCGTCATCGGCCTCGCCCAGCTGATGGTGGTGCTCGACGCCACCATCGTGAACATCGCCCTGCCGTCCGCCCAGGCGGACCTCGGCTTCTCCGACGACGGCCGCCAGTGGGTCGTCACCGCCTACTCGCTCGCCTTCGGCAGCCTCCTGCTGCTCGGCGGCAAGCTGTCCGACCTGTTCGGGCGCAAGAACACGCTGATCATCGGCCTCATAGGGTTCGCGGGCTCGTCCGCCCTCGCCGGTGCCGCCACCGGTTTCTCGATGCTCGTCGCGGGCCGCGCCCTGCAGGGTGTGTTCGGCGCGATTCTCGCGCCGACCGCGATGGCGCTGCTCACGACGACCTTCACCGAGCCGAAGGACCGCGCCCGCGCGTTCGGCATCTTCGGCGCGATCGCCGGTTCCGGCGGCGCGATCGGCATGCTGCTCGGCGGCTTCCTCACCGAGCACCTCGACTGGCGCTGGACGCTCTACGTCAACCTGGTCATCGCCGCGTTCGCGGTCGTCGGCGCGCTCGTCTTCATCCGCAAGCCCGCCCCGGGCCCGCGCCCCAAGCTCGACCTGATGGGCACACTGCTCGTCGCGGCGGGCCTGTTCAGCATCGTCTTCGGCTTCTCCAACGCCGAGACGCACAGCTGGGGCAACTGGATGTGCTGGGTCTTCCTGGCCGCGGGTGTCGTCCTGCTCGCGCTCTTCATCTTCTGGCAGACCCGGGCCAAGCACCCCCTGCTGCCGCTGCGCGTCCTCGCGGACCGCAACCGCGCCGCGTCCTACGTGAGCGTGTTCATCACCGGTGCGGGCATGTTCGGGATCTTCCTGTTCCTGACGTACTACCTGCAGACGATCCTCGGCAAGAGCCCGATGGAGACCGGCGTCGCGTTCCTGCCGATGATCCTCTCGCTGATGATCACCGCGCAGATCGCCACCATGGCGCTGATCCCGAAGCTCGGCCCCAAGCCGGTCGTCCCGGTCGGCATGGGTCTCACCGCGGGCGGCCTGGTGTGGCTGACCGCGCTCGACGTGACCAGCAGCTACGCCTCGCACGTGCTGCCGCCGCTGATCATGATCGGTGTCGGTATCGGTCTCGTGATGCCGCCGGCGATGAGCCTCGCCACCCTCGGGGTCGACCCGAAGGACCAGGGTGTCGCCGCCGCGACCGTGAACACGATGCAGCAGGTCGGTGGCTCGATCGGCACCGCCCTGTTCTCCACCATGGCCGCGACGGCCGCCACGAACTACATCGCCGACCACGGTGTCTCGAAGTCCAGCCAGGCCGAGGCCGCCGTGCACAGCTACGCGACCGCGTACTGGTGGGCCGCCGGGTTCTTCGTGGCCGGTCTCGTCATCTCGGTCCTGATGTACCGCGCGGGCCGTCCGCACGCGCAGGCGCAGCAGAAGGTCGAGTCCACGTCCGAGGCGGCCGAGGCCGCCGAGACGGCGGGCGAGGCCGTGGCCGCCGCCGCTGCCGTCACCCCCGTCGCCACCGCCCCCGCGGTGGAGGGCCCGGGTGTGCACGGTCGGATCCTCGACGGTCAGGGCGCTCCCCTGTCCGGCGCCGTCGTCACCCTCATCGACCGGGGCGGCGCGCAGATCGGGCGCGGCGCCGCCGCCTCCGACGGCAGCTACGCGGTGTCGGCTCCCTCGGGCGACGGCGAGGGCTACGTCCTCGTCGGCTCGGCGCCGGGCCGTGACCCGCGAGTCGCCACGCTGGCGCTGCGCGCGGACGGACCGGTCAGCTTCGACCTCGTCCTCAGCGGCGACGGCGGCCTCTACGGCACCGTGCGGTCCGAGTCCGATTCGGCGCCCGTGGTCGGCGCGCTCGTCGTCACCACCGACGAGCGCGGCGAGACCGTCGGATCGGCGCTCACCGACCCGGACGGCGGCTACTCGCTGCCGCAGCTGCCCCCCGGCGCGTACACGTTCACGGCCAGCGCGGAGGGCTTCCAGCCGTACGCGGGCCAGGCCCAGGTCGCCGGTGGCACCGCCACCCGGCAGGACGCCCTGCTGCGCTCCGCCGCGACACTGACCGGCACGGTCCGTGGCACCGACGGCTCCCCGGTGAACGACGCCCGCGTCACGCTCCTCGACCAGGCGGGCAACGTGGTCGCGGTGCACACCACCGGCGACGACGGGGCGTACGCGTTCGCCGGCCTGTCCGGCGCCACGTACACGGTGATCGCCAGCGGCTACCCGCCGGTGTCGAAGCCGGTCACGGTGGCGGGCAGCGGCAACCCGGGCGACCTCGACGTCGCGCTCGGCCACGGGGACTGACAGCTCCAGCCGGTTGACGGAACACACCGCCGCGGGCGGGGCAGTCCTCTGCCCCGCCCGCGGCGTCGTGCTATCCGCACGTCCTGCCGTCCTTCGGCACCGTGCCGTCGAGAAGATAGGTATCGACGGCTCGGGTCGCGCACGCGTTCTGCGGATACGTGCCGTGGCCCTCGGCCCGCACCGACAGCAGTACGCCGACGCCCTCCCCCAGCTCGTCAGCCATGTGTCTGCCGCCCTCGTACGGGGTCGTCGGGTCGCCGGTGCCCGCGACGACCAGGATCGGGCGGGCGCCCTGCGCGCTGACGTCGGGGTCGGCGCGCTCGCCGTCGAAGGGCCACTCGTAACAGAGGTACGGGCCGTTCGACCACGCCTCGCCGAAGACGGGTGAGGCCGCCTTGATCCTCCTGGCCATGTCGTCGGCCCGGTCGTATCCGGGGCGCAGGTCGGAGTCGGTACAGGTGACGGCGACGAGGGCGGAGGTGCCGTCGCCGTCGGAGGGGGCGGAGCGGGCCTTGGCCCGGGGCTTGTGGTCGTCCGCCTCGTCCATCAGGTCGCGGGTGTCGCCCCGTGTCAGGGCGTCGTCGAGCGCCGTGGCCAGGGGCCGCCAGCCCTCCTTGCCGCGGTCCAGGTAGTCGGAGATGGCGTAGGCGGCGTCGGTCCCGTCGAGCTTGTCCTTGTCTCGCGTGCCAGCGGGGGTCTTGTCCAGCTTGTGCAGGAGCGCGAGGACACGCTGCCCGGGGGCGCGGCCGAGCGGGCAGTCGTCGTAGGCGCTGACGCAGTGCCGGGCGAAGCGGTCGAAGGCTCGCTGCACGGCCTTGACCTGCGCGATGTCGCCCTCCACCAGGTCCCGGGTCGGGTCGACGGGGGCTTCGAGCACGAGACGCCCGACGTTCTTCGGGAACAAGTGGGCGTACACACCGCCCAGTTCGGTTCCGTAGGACACACCGAAGTAGTGCAACTTCTCGTCGCCGAGCAGATACCGGATGAGGTCCATGTCGCGTGCGGTCTGCGAGGTACCGATGTACGGCAGAACCTTGCCGGAATCCTTCGGGCAGGCGTCACCCTTCTCGAACCGCCTCGCCACGCAGGTGACGGGGATGGTCCGGCCCACCCCGCGGGGATCGAAGGAGACCAGGTCGTAGCGCTCGCCGAGGGGCTCGTACTGGTTGGCGTACTTGGGCAGGCCCGCGACACCGGACACGCCCGGCCCACCGAAGTTGAACAGCAGGGACCCGATGCGCTCGCGCTCCGGTCCGGTGGCCCGCTTCCTTATGAGCGCAACGTCGATGGTGCCGCGCCCCGGCCGCCGGTAGTCCAGCGGCGCCTTCATGGTGGCGCACTCATACCCGCCCCTGCGCGCCCCGGACGGCGCCGCGCACCGCGCCCACCGAAGCCGCTGCCCGCCGGTGAACTCGGCGGGCACTCCGGCCGGCGGGTGCGATGCCTTGGCCTCCGCCCGCAGCGGCTCCGGCCGCGGGCCGCCCGGCGCGCCGCCCGCCCCCTTGCCGACATCGCACCCGCTCACCATGAGCACCGCCGCCAGCAGAAGGCCACCGCCCCTCTGCCAGGTCCTCGGCACACGCATCCCCGCTCCCCCGCCCTCAGCCACCAGAATTCCGTACCCCTCGCACGTTGTCGCGGTGAACCTACTGGTCACCAGCGGCCGGCACCAGTCACACCGCCCGATGCCCGAGCGCGTCGATCACCCGGTCCATGAAGTCCGCCGCCGCGGGCGGGAGTTCGCGGCCCGCTCGGCATTGGACCTGAAGGGTGCGTTGGCGGAACTCCTTCTCCGCCAGAGGGATCGCGGTCAGGGCGCGGCGGTCGGACGGGCCCAGGGTGACGCGGCTGGCGAGGGTGACCGCGCTGCTGGCGCGCACGAAACGCAGGAGCGCGTCCACCGTGGTGCACTCGAAGACGCCCTCCACCGTGAGCTGGTGCGCCGCCGCCGAGGCCTCCAGGAGCAGGCGGCTCGTGGTGTCGGTCGAGGGCAGGGCCACCGGGTGCCGGACGAGGTCGCGCACCGAGACCGCCGCCTTGTCGGCGAGCGGGTGGCCCCTGCGGACGATCGCGCAGAGCGGGGCCTCCTGCGTGTGCCGGATCGAGACACCCGCCGGCAGCGCGATGTTGAAGGTGACGCCGAGGTCGGCGATGCCCTCCGCCACCATCTGCGTGGCCTCCGTCGGCCGCGCCACGTGCAGGATGACGCGGGCCTCGGGATGCTCCGCGTGGAAGCCCGCCGCGACGTCGGGCAGCAGGTGGTGGGTGACGCCGATCGTCGCGGCGACCGTGATGACCGCCCGCGTCGTCCGGCTCTGGTGCACCTCTTCGGTGAACGCCTCGGCGTCCTGGATCGCCCGCCGCGCGAACCCCGCGAACGCGCGCCCGGCCGGCGTCGCGGTCACTCCGCTCGGCTGCCGGTCGAAGAGCGGGGCACCCACCTCGCGTTCCAGCCGGGCGAGTTGGCGGCTCACCGCGGATCCCGCGACGAAGAGCCGGCGCGCCGCCGCGTTCACCGACCCCGTCTCGAAGACGGCGATGAAGTACCTGAGGGCCGGGTCGACCAGCGGCATTGGACGTGCCCTCTCCCTGCGCCTTCGCCATGGACCGTGCGTTGCCGCTACGGCAACGCACGCGTTCCCATATTGTCACCGCCGGACGCTCCACCGCCCCTTGTTGGCCTCTCCTGTGCGGTGCCACCGTCGTGGCCCATGAGCAGACAGGACGCGATCGACAGCGCCGCCCACCACTTCGACTCCGGGACGTTCCGGGAAGAACTCACCCGCCTCGTCGCGGTCCCGACCGAGAGCCACGACCCGGCCCAGGAGCCCGCGCTCCACCGCTACTTGAGCGAGGAGATCGCGCCGCGCCTGCACCGCATGGGGTTCGACGTCGAGATCGCGGAGAACCCCGTCTCCGCCCGCCACCCCTTCCTGGTCGCCCGCCGCACCGAGGCCGAGGGCCTGCCCACTCTCCTCACCTACGGCCACGCGGACGTGCAGCCGGGCCACCCCGACCGGTGGCGCACCGGCCTCGACCCCTGGCGGCTCATCGTCGAGGGCGACCGCTGGTACGGGCGCGGCGTCGCCGACAACAAGGGCCAGCACCTGGTCAATCTCGTCGCCCTGGAGCACGTCGTCGCGCAGCGCGGCGGGCAACTCGGCTACAACGTGGTGGTGCTGCTGGAGACCGGCGAGGAGTTCGGCTCCCCCGGCCTCGCCGAGTTCTGCGCGCAGCAGCGCGACCACCTACTGGCCGCGGACCTGCTCATCGGCTCCGACGGGCCCCGCGTCGCGACGGACCGGCCCACCGTGTTCCTCGGCTCCCGCGGCGCCGTGAACTTCACGCTCCGCCTCGACCTGCGCGAGGGCTCCCACCACTCGGGCAACTGGGGCGGGCTGCTGCGCAACCCCGGCACCGTCCTGGCCAACGCGATCGCCTGCCTCGTCGACGACCGCGGCAGCATCCGCGTCGAGGGCCTGCGCCCCGCCGAGATCCCCGACGAGGTGCGCCGCGCCCTCGCCGACATCCCCGCGGGCACCGACGGACCCACGCCCGACCCCGGCTGGGGCGAGCCCGGACTCACCCCGAACGAGCGGCTCTTCGCGTGGAACACCATCGAGGTCCTCGCCATGACCACGGGCCAGCCGGACAACCCCACCAACGCCATCCCCGGCTCCGCCCGCGCCCACTGCCAGCTCCGCTTCGTCGTCGGCCTGGAGTCGTCCGACGTGGCGCGGTCGGTGCGCAAGCATCTCGACGAGCACGGCTTCGACATGGTCGAGGTCACCGCCGACTACGGCATGGAGGCGACCCGGCTCGACCCCGCCAACCCCTGGGTGGCCTGGACGCTCGGCTCGCTGGAGCGCACGACCGGGACGACACCCTCGCTCCTGCCCAACCTGGCGGGCTCGCTGCCCAACTCCGCCTTCTCCCGCGACCTCGGCCTGCCCACGGTGTGGGTGCCGCACTCGTACCCCGGCTGCTCCCAGCACGCCCCCGACGAGCATCTGCCCGCCCCACTCGTGCGCGAGTCGCTCCAGGTGATGGCCGGGCTCTTCTGGGACCTCGCCGACCTCTCCGACCACGGCACCTGGCCCCCGGCCACTCCTGCCACCGACGGGAACACCCCATGAGCGCGCCACCAGCGAGAGCCACAGCAGGGACGACCACCACCCCGAGCCCGGGGAAGATCATCACCGCTGCGTGCGTCGGCAACGCCCTGGAGTGGTACGACATCGCGGTCTACAGCTACTTCGCGACGTACCTGTCGAAGGTCTTCTTCACCAACGACGACCCGGCACTCGCCCTGCTCCTCACTCTGGGCACCTTCGGTGTCTCCTTCCTGATCCGCCCGGTGGGCGCCCTCGTCCTGGGTTCGTACGCCGACCGGGCCGGCCGGAAGGCCGCGCTGTCCTGGTCGATCGGGCTGATGGCGCTGGGCACGCTGCTGATCTGCGTGATGCCGTCGTACGCGGCCATCGGTGTGGTCGCGCCGGTCGGCATCCTGCTCGCCCGGCTCGTCCAGGGCTTCGCGGCGGGCGGCGAGTTCGGCAGCGCGACGGCCCTGATGGTCGAGTTCATGCCGAACCGGCGTGGTTTCGCCGCCAGTTGGCAGTTCACCAGCCAGGCCGCCAGCACCCTGCTCGCCGCCCTCCTCGGCACGGTGCTCACCTCGACGCTCAGCGAGGACCAGCTCACCTCCTGGGGCTTCAGGATCCCGTTCCTGATCGGCCTGCTCGTGGCGCCCGTGGGCCTCTACATCCGCCGCAACGTGCCCGAGCCGCCCGCCACGCCCCGGGAGCCCGAAGCCACCCGCGCGCCGGTCCGCACCATGCTGCGCGAGCACAAGACCGGCGTGCTGCTCACCATCGGGCTGCTCGCCGTGACGACCTGCCTCAACTACCTGATCACGTACATCCCGACGTACGCGACGAAGACCCTGGGCCTCCCGGACTCCACGGGTTTCGTCACGGCGCTCGCCGGTGGCCTGGTGCTGCTCGCGGTGACGAGCGTGGCGGGCCACTTCTCCGACCGGGTGGGCCAGATCGCCATCATGATTCCGGCGGCTGGCGCGGTGCTGCTGCTGATCTACCCGATGTTCGCGCTCCTCGTGGCCGCGCCCTCGCTGGCCCTGCTGATCGGGGTCGTCATGGTGATGGCGCTCTTCAAGGGCTGCTATTACGGTCCCATGGGCGCACTCATGGCGGGCATCTTCCCGGCCGGGACCCGCGCGACGGGGATGGCGGTGGGCTACAACATCGGTGTCACCGTCTTCGGCGGCTTCACCCCGATGATCGCGGCCTGGCTGCTCGACACCACCGGACAGTCCGCGGCCCCCGCCTACTGGGTGGCGTTCGCCGCCGTGACGAGCCTGACCAGCCTGTTCGTGCTGCGCCGCCGCGCCCTGCGCCCCCGATGACCCGCGCCCGACGGGCCCGCCCACGCAAGGAGTCCCCATGTCCCTGAACGACAGGTCCCTGAATGGCAGGTCCCTGAACGACTTCGAGCGTCACCCCCTCCTGTTCGGCCCCAGCCCAGTACACCCGCTGGACCGGCTCAGCAAGCGTCTCGGCGGCTCGCGGATCTGGGCCAAGCGGGAGGACTGCAACTCCGGTCTCGCCTTCGGCGGCAACAAGACCCGCAAGCTGGAGTACCTGATCCCCGACGCGCTCACCCAGGGCGCGGACACCCTCGTCAGCATCGGCGGTGTGCAGTCCAACCACACCCGACAAGTGGCCGCCGTCGCGGCCAGGTTGGGCATGAAGGCCGTCCTGGTGCAGGAGAGCTGGGTGGACTGGCCGGACGCGGTCAACGACAAGGTCGGCAACATCCTGCTGTCCCGGATCATGGGCGCCGACGTACGCCTGGTCGAGGCCGGATTCGGCATCGGCTTCAAGGACAGCTGGCAGCAGGCCCTGGAGGACGTACGTGCTTCTGGCGGCACCCCGTACGCGATCCCCGCCGGCGCCTCCGACCACCGGCTCGGCGGCCTCGGCTTCGCGAACTGGTCGTACGAAGTGGAGCAACAGGAGCGCGAGTTGGGCGTCTTCTTCGACACGGTCGTGGTGTGCAGCGTCACCGGCAGCACGCACGCGGGCATGATCGCCGGGTTCGCGGGCCAGGACCGGCCGCGCCGGGTGATCGGCATCGACGCCTCGGCGAAGGTCGACGAGACCCGCGCCCAGGTGGCGAAGATCGCCCGCGCCACCGCCGAACTCATCGGCGTCGGCCGGGAGTTGCGCGAGGACGAGATCACCGTCCTGGAGGGCTGGGCCGGTGACCGCTACGGCATCCCGGTCGAGTCCACAGTGGACGCGATCCGGCTCACCGGCGAGCTGGAGGGCGTGCTCCTCGACCCGGTGTACGAGGGCAAGTCGATGGCCGGGCTCATCGACCTCGTCCGGGACGGCGACATCCCCAAGGATTCCAACGTCCTGTACGCCCACCTGGGCGGGCAGCCCGCGCTCAATGCCTACAGCGGCGTCTTCCACTGATCGTTGGCCCACTCGCGGAACGTCCGCGCGGGCACCCCGAGGACATCGGCGACCGTCGATGTCACGTACGCCGGGTGCCCCGCGCTCGCGCCCCACGCGTCGAGCAGCATGTCGACGACCGGCCGCGGCCAGACACCTTCGGTCGCGCGCCGGAACTCGTCCGGGGTGAGCTCCTCGAACGGGACCGGGCGGCCGATGACATCGCCGATCACGCGCACCTGCTCCGCGTGACTGAGCGCCTCGGGGCCAGTGAGGACGTAGTCGCCGCCGGTGTGTCCGTCCTCGTACAGGGTGCGGGCGGCCACGGCGGCGAGGTCGCGCTCGTCGATCGGGGCGGTCTCCAGGGCGGCGTAGGGCCACCGGACCGTCTGCCCGGCGTTGATGGCGGGCTCCCACCACAGGCGGACGTTCGAGGCGAACATGCCGGGCCTGAGGATCGTGGAGTCGAGCCCGGAGGCCGCGATCAGACGCTCGATCCCGGCGTGCAGGTCGGCCATCGGGTTGGGCTGCTGGAAGAACGGGTGCGGTGTGCGGTGCGGAGAGGAGAGGAAGACGATCCGTCGCGTGCGGGCCGCGATCCGCTCGACGACGGCCTCGGCCGTCGCGGGCGGCGCGGTCCACAGCAGGAACACCGAGCGCACGCCCCGCAGCGCGGGGTCGAGGGAGGCGGGGTCGGTGAAGTCGCCCGCCACCACCTCGACGCCGTCCGGGAGCCGCGCGGTCCCCGGATCGCGGGTGAGCGCCCGCACAGGCACGCCCGCGGCCAGCAGTTCGTCGACCACCGCCCGGCCGATGCGACCGGTGGCTCCCGTCACCAGCACCGGGTTCGTCCTGTCGTGCTCCGCGTCCACCTGTCGCGGCTCGTCGTTCCTCATGGCATCCATCATAACGTAACCGAGTTACATTCTTTACCCGGTGAACCAGGTGGGCCAGGCGAGCGAGGTGAACCCGGTGATCCTCAGGGTGTGACGATCGCGAAGTCCAGGTCGCCGGGGTCGAGCACCGAGGTGAGCCGGCCGAGCGCCGACGCGTCCCCCTCGACCTCGATGCCCGCCTGTTCCAGGCCCTCCGGCGTCAGACCGGTCACGGCGAGGTGCGCCAGGGCCGGGACGGTGCCGGTGAGGGTGACGTCCGCCGCGGTCTTCTGGGAGGCGGAGCTGTAGGTGAGCACGCCGTTGGTGAGGCGGACACGGTAGCGCTCGTCGACGTCGGTGAGCTGGACGTCCACGCTCAGTTTCTCGTCCCATGCCTTGGGGCCGTCGATCTGGATGGCGAGGGCGTCGAACAGCATCGCCGGAGAGAGGTTCGCGATGATGTCCGGCGCCGCGGTGACCGTGGGGGTGCCGAACTGGCCGTCGCGCAGTTCGGTGGCGCCGGAGAGGAAGAAGTTGCGCCAGGTGCCGTTCTCCGCGCCGTAGCCGAGCTGTTCGAGCGTGTCGGCGAGCAGGGCACGGGCCGCGGAGTGGCCGGGCTCGGCGAAGACGACGTGGCTGAGCACCTCGGCCGCCCAGCGGTAGTCGCCGGCGTCGAAGGAGCCGCGCGCCTTGGTGACGACGGCGTCGGCGCCGCCCATGAACTCGACGTAGCGCTTGCCCGCCTCGACGGGCGGGTGCTGCCACAGATGGGCCGGGTTGCCGTCGAACCAGCCCATGTAGCGCTGGTAGATGGCCTTGAGGTTGTGGCTGACGGAGCCGTAGTAGCCGTGCGTGTTCCAGGAGCTCTCGAGGGCCGGGGGCAGTTGCAGGTGTTCGGCGATCTCGCTTCCGGTCCACCCCTTGTTGATCAGGCGCAGGGACTGGTCGTGGAGGTAGCCGTACAGATCGCGCTGGGTCTCCAGGAACGCGATGGCGCGCTCCTGACCCCAGGTCGGCCAGTGGTGGGAGGCGAACACGACGTCCGTCTCGTCGCCGAACAGGTCGATGGTCTCGGTGATCGCGTGCGACCAGACGTGCGGGTCGCGGACCACGGCGCCGCGCAGCGTCAGCAGGTTGTGCAGGGTGTGGGTGGCGTCCTCCGCCGTGCACAGCGCCCTGAAGTCGGGGAAGTGGATGAGGAGTTCGGCCGGGGCCTCGGTGTTGGGCGCCATCTGGAAGACCATGCGCACACCGTCGACGGTCTCCTCCTGACCCGTCGTGGTGATGATCAGGGTCGGCGGGACGAGGGTCACGGTGCCGGTCGAGGCGGTCTGGCCGAGTCCTGCGCCGACCTGCCCCTGCGGGCCGCGGGCGAGCGCCGCCCCGTACATGTACGCGGCGCGGCGGCCCATGGCGGTGCCCGCGTACACGTTCTCGGCGACCGCGTGCTCGGTGAAGCCCTCCGGTGCGATCACGGGTACGCGCCCGGCGTCGACGTCCTCCTGCGTGGTGACACCCTTGACGCCGCCGAAGTGGTCGACGTGCGAGTGGGTGTAGAGGACGCCCGTGACCGGGCGCTCGCCGCGGTGCTCGCGGTACAGCGCGAGGGCCGCCGCGGCGGTCTCGGTCGAGATCAGCGGGTCGATGACGATCACGCCCGTGGTGCCCTCGATGAACGTGACGTTCGACAGGTCGAGTCCGCGCACCTGGTAGATACCCTCGACCACCTCGAACAGGCCCTGTTCCGCGACGAGTTGGGACTGCCGCCACAGACTCGGGTTGACGGTGTCGGGAGCCTCGCCCTTGAGGAAGGCGTACGTGTCGTTGTCCCAGACGACGCGCCCATCCTCGGCGGTGACCGCGCTGGGTACACGTCGCGCGACGAGCCCCCGGGGGGCATCCTCGAAGTCCTGCGTGTCATCGAACGGGAGGCGAGCGCGGAGTTCCGCCTGTTGTTCGGTGATGGACGGCTGCGCGGCGTTCGGCGTCGAAGTCATATCGCCAGATTCACACCTTTGTGCCCCGATTGCGCGGCACGACGCGCACGCGTCACCGGCGCCGCACAACGGATGGTTGTACTCCTGCGCCGTGTTCGTTGTTTGATCCCGGCATCCGGCGGCGGCTTGGATGACGACCATGCCCGATCAGGATCGTCTCTACGTCCACACACCCGAGTTCGCGCGCGTGGCCGAGCGCATCGAGCACGTCACCCATCTGACCTCACGGCTGAATGTCCTGCCCTTCGACGACAAGGCGGCACGCTCGGCGCTGCTCTCCGAGATCATCGGCGGACCGGTGCCCGAATCCGTCACCGTCTACCCGCCGTTCTACACGGACTACGGACTCCGTACCGAGTTCGGTGAGCACGTCTTCGTGAACCAGGGGTGCACCTTCCTCGACCAGGGCGGCATCCGCATCGACGACGGCGTGCTGATCGGGCCGAAGACCAACCTGATCTCCGCCAACCATCCGATCCGCGCGTCCGAACGCCCCGAGTTCTTCACGCGGGCGCCCGTCACCATCGGGGCCGGCGCATGGCTCGGCGCGGCGGTGACGGTGCTGCCCGGTGTCACGATCGGCCACGGGGCCGTGGTCGGCGCCGGCGCCGTGGTCACCAAGGACGTGCCACCGAACACGCTGGTGACGGGGCCCGCGGCCGCCGCGCGCAAGCACTGGGAGGACTGAGCCCGGCCCGATCCGGGCGCCAGACCCCAGACACGTTCGCGGTGGCGTGATGCGGAAGGCCGCGAACGTCCGCACCGAGGAGGCGCGAGGGGCGACGCCTACAGCCCGACGTCGCGGCTGCGGATGTCCTCCCAGGACTCGCGGCGTACGAGGAGTCGGGCGCGGCCGTCGCGGACGGCGACCACCGGCGGGCGGCCGACCGCGTTGTAGCCGGAGGCCATCGACAGCTGGTACGCCCCGGCCACCGGCACCGCGATCAGGTCGCCCGCCCGCACGTCGGCGGGGAGCCGGGCATCGGGGGCCAGCACGTCCCCGGCCTCGCAGTGCCGGCCGACGACCGTGACCGAGGCCGTGTCCGTACTGCCCCGCCGGCCGACCGGCCGGGGCGCGTAGCGCACTCCGTACAGCGCGGGCCGCGGGTTGTCGCTCATCCCGCCGTCGACGGCGACGAAGGTGCGGCCGCCGGTGCGCTTGACGGACACGACGCGGTACAGGGCGACTCCGGCGGGGCCCACGACGGCCCGGCCCGGTTCGACGAGCAGGCGCGGCACGGTGAGCCCGGCCGCCGCGCACGCCTCGGTCAGCTCCGCGCGGACCTTGCGGGCGAGGCGGGGCAGGTCAATGGCGGGCTCGCCGGGGCGGTAGGCGATGCCGTGTCCGCCGCCGAGGTCCAGCTCGCGGAGCACGAGGCCGTGCTGTTCTTTCAGCCGGGCCATCAGACCCACCATGCGCCGGACCGCCGCGAGGTACGACTTGACGCCGCTGATCTGGGAGCCCAAGTGGCAGTGCAGTCCCGTGAGTTCGAGCTGCGGCTGGTCGAGGATGCGGGCGATGGCGTGCTGGGCGGAGCCGTCGCTGATGGACAGGCCGAACTTCCGGTCGTCGGTGCCGGTGCGGATCTTGTCCTGGCCGCCCGCGCTGATGCCGGGGACCACGCGGACCATCACGCTCTGGTGGCCGTCGGGGCCGACCGCCGCGGCGATCCGGGCGATCTCGGACGGGCTGTCGATGACGATGCGGCCCACCCCGTACCCGAGGGCCCGTTCGAGGTCGTGCGGCGTCTTGGCGTTGCCGTGCAGGACGATCCGGTCGGCGGGGAAGCCCGCGGCGACGGCGAGTTCGAGCTCGCCGGCGGAGCACACGTCGAGCCCGAGGCCCTCGTCCGACACCTAGGGCTTGTCGTTTGGATCAGGCCGGATCAGGGAGCGGGGCCTGGTGCGTGCGATCGCAAGGCGGAGGAGGGAGGCGACGCGGAGCGTCGTCGACCGACGACAACGCCGCGAGCGTGCGTGCCAGGCCCCGCGAGCCCGGCCTGATCCAAACGACAAGCCCTAGTGCGCCATCGCCCGGCACAGGAACGCCTTGGCCGCGTAGTGGATCTGGGCTCCGGGGAAGGCGTCCCGGTAGGTGCGGCAGCGTCGGCGGGCCTCGCCCTCGTCGAGGACGTACACCGGTGTGCCGTGACGGTCCGCGAGTTCCGCGAGCGACACACCACCGACGTGCGCGTCGCCGGGGTGCGGTTCGGTGGTGGAGCGCGGCCACACCGACAGGTCGTCGGGTGTCGTCGGGGCGGCGGCTGGTTCGTGAACGGTGGTCATCGTGTCGCCGCCCCCCTCAGCCGATCCAGTACGACAGCGCCATGCCGAGGGCGGCGATCGCGACGCCCCGTGGTGTGTCGCTCGCCCGCCGATTCCGTGCGGGGTGTGGTGGCCGCGAAACCGGGGCGGGAGCGGAGAGTTGCGGGTCCACCGTGACGGTGGCGGCGCCGAGCGGCGCGGTCATGTCGCGCAGGGCGGGTTCGGCCAGCCTGATCCACGGCTGGCCCGCGCCGAGGGTGGCGGTCAGCGCACGCGCGGAGGTGAAGCCGACGGCCGTGCGGTCGCCGAGCGGGGTGCGGAACAGCCGGGCCGCGTACCCGAACGGGCTCGGCCGGACCGGAACGTGGAGGGGCCGGACCGTGAACCGTTCGGAGCGTTCCGGGTCTTCGTCGCTCACGGGTTGTGCCATGGGGTGTCTCCTGGGGAGTCCGGGAAGGGTGGCTCACCCAGGACGCCATGCCCGACTCCCCCGCCCCCGGCGCGTCCTGCCGGGACACTGACGGCGACGGCGGCGATGCTGACGCGCTCGTGACGGGCCCGGGCCCGGCGGGTCTACCGCCCCTCCCACACCGGCTTCCGCTTCCCCAGGAACGCCGCCACACCCTCCCCGAAGTCGCAGCTGCCGTAGACACGGGCGTACAGGTCCTCGGCGTGGCCGGGGGTCGAGGCGGCCAGGACACGGCGGTCCGCCTCCTTCAGGGCGGCCAGGGTGAGCGGGGCACAGCGGGCGATGTCCCCCGTGAGCTCCGCGAGGCGTGTGTCCAGGTCGGCCGGGTCGACGACGTCCGCCACGAAACCGGCCGCGTGCGCCTCCGTCGCCGTGATCAGCCGTCCGGCGAGGAGGGCTCGCAGGACGCGGGCGCGGCCGAGTCCCGCGTAGAGGCGGGACATCATGGCGGGGGAAAGGCAGTTGCCGAGGGTGCGGCCGATGGGGGCGCCGAAGACCGCGTCCGGGGTGCACAGCACCACGTCACAGCAGCTCGCGAGCGCGCTGCCGGCAGCGACGGCCGGGCCTTCGACCGCGGCGACGACGGGCATCCGCAGCCCCGCGAGCCGGTCGACGGCGAGACCGACACGACGCTCGTAGGCGACACCGTCCTCGCCGCTCGTGAAGTCGCGGAACTCGCGGATGTCGGTGCCGGCCGCGAAGGCGCGCCCGCCCGCGCCGCGCAGGACGGTCAACCGGATGTCGGGGTCGGCGTCGATCTCCTGGCAGGCGCGTTCCAGTTGGTCGTACATGCGCAGGGTCAAGGCGTTGCGCCGGTCCGGGTTGACCAGGGTGAGGTGTGCGGCATGGGTGTCGGTTCCGGGGACCGCATGACGGGTCCAGGTGACCGCGCCGCCGTCCGCGTCGTCGTCCTGCGTCACCTCGCCCTCCTTTCTGATGAGCTCCTCGTTGTGTTCGCCGAGCACCGGTGGGTGGCGGCGCAGCCTCGCCGGGGTGCGGGCAAGTTTCACCGGGAAGCCGACGACGCGGCTGCGGCCGTCGACCGGGTGGTCGTACTCCTCGACCATGCCGCGGGCCCGCGCGTGCGGGTCGTGGTCGAGGATCTGGCCGTAGTCGAGGATCGGGCCCGCGGGGACGCCCGCTTCGAGGAGCCGGGCCACGCAGTCCTCGGTGCTGGTCGCCGCGAGCCGGCCTTCGAGGAGGGCGACCAGTTCGGCGCGGTGGCCCATCCGGTCGGTGTTGCCGGCGAACCGCGCGTCGTCCGCGAGGTGTTGGAGGTCGAGGGCCTCGCACAGTCGCAGCCACAGCCGCTGGTTGTTGGCGGCGATGGTGGCGTGGCCGTCCTTGGTGCGGACGACCTGGTAGGGCGCGGACATGCGGTGCGCGGAGCCGAGGCGCTGCGGCGGCTCGCCACCCGCGAAGTACTCGACCGACTCCCACACCGACATCGCCAACACGGCTTCGTAGAGCGAGGTTTCGAGGTATTGGCCCTCCCCCGTGCGGAGCCGGTGCACGTGGGCGGCGGCTATGCTCAGCGCGCAGAGCATGCCCGCGCCGAGGTCGCCCACCGGCAAACCGCACTTGACCGGCGGCCCGTCCGGGTCCCCGGTGACACTGACGGCGCCCGCCATGCCCTGGGCTATGAGGTCGTAGCCGGGCCGGTCGGCGTACGGGCCGTACTGGCCGAAGCCGGAGATCGACGCGTAGATGATGTCAGGCCGCACCGCGCGGACGGCTTCGTAGCCGACACCGAGGCGGTCGGTGACACCGGGCCGGAAGTTCTCCACGACGACGTCGGCGTCGGCGGCGAGCCGGAGGAACTCGGCACGGTCGGCGTCGGTGCGCAGATTGAGGGTGACACTGCGCTTGTTGCGGTTGAGGGCGTGGAAGGCGGGGGTGTCGCTGCCGGGGCGTGGCGTGCCCATGGAGGTGCGGGTCTGGTCGCCGCCGTCCGGCGACTCCACCTTGATGACGTCGGCGCCGAGGTCGGCGAGCAGCATCGTGCAGTACGGGCCCGCCATGACCTGGGTGAGGTCGAGGACGCGGACGCCGTCCAGGGCACCTGCGGTGACGGTCATCGCAGCACCTCCCGGATCAGCTGGAGCGGGTGCGCCGCCGTGCGCTCCGTGCCGTGGTGGATCTGCTGGCGGCAGGAGACACCGGTGGCGGCGAGCACGGTGTCGGCCGGTTCGGCCCGCACCGCGGGGAAGAGCCGGTCCTCGCCGACGGCCATGGAGGTGTCGTAGTGCTCGGCCTCGAAGCCGAAGGAGCCGGCCATCCCGCAGCATCCGGCGTCGAGTTCGACGACCTCGGCGCCGGGGATGCGCTGGAGCAGTGCGACGGTGGCGGCGGTGCCGACCTCGGTCTTCTGGTGGCAATGGCCGTGGAAGAGGATGCGGCGGCCCGCTGACCCAGTGTCGTCCCGCAGCAGAAGTCTGCCGTCGTCGATGGCCTCGGTGAGCAGCTCCTCCAGTTGCCTCACGCGTCCCGACACATCGGCGACGGCCGGGTCGCCGGGCAGCAGGGCGCGGTGTTCGTCGCGCAGTGTCAGCAGGCAGGAGGGTTCGCAGCCGACGATGGGTCCGTCCCCCGAGTCCGCGAGGCGGTGCACGAGATCGCCGGCCTGGGCCTTCGCCCGGTCGAGCAGTCCCTTGGAGAAGGCGGCGCGGCCGCAGCAGCCGCCGCTCTCCAACCGCACATGCCAGCCCGCTCGTTCGAGGAGTTCGACGGCGGCGCGGCCGACGTCCGGGTCGGTGTAGGTGGTGAAGGAGTCGGCGAGGAGGGTGACGGTGCCCTGGCTGCCCGCCACCGTCCCCGGCCTGCGGCGGAACCAGGTCACGAGGTTGCGGCGGGCGAACACGGGCAGCGGTCGGGCGCGCGCGATGCCGAGTCCGCGCTCCAACAGCCGCCTGGGGAGCGGGAGGTTGGAGATCGGCGCGGTCGCCGAACCCAGCCGGTTGAGGCGGCGGATGGCACCGAACACCCGAGACCTCAGCGGTGTGCCGTGCTGCTCGTGGCGGTGGGCCAGGGTCTCGGCCTTGAGGGTCGCCATGTCGACGCCGAGCGGGCACTCGCTCTTGCACGCCTTGCACATCAGGCACAGGTCGAGGACCTCGTGCAGCCCCTCGTCGCCGAGTGCCGCCTTGGGGTCGGGCTCGGAGAGCGCCTTGACGAGCGCGTTGGCGCGGCCGCGCGTGGAGTCGTGCTCGTGCTTGGTGACCATGTACGAGGGGCACATGGCGCCCGCGTCGCTCTTGCGGCACAGGCCGATGTTCATGCACCGGTCTGCGGCGCCCCGCATGTCACCGCCCCCGACGACCTCGAAATCGAGGTGGGTACGCAGGGGCGGCGCGGGCGGCAGGGCCGCGTCGCGGAGGTGTTCGGTCATCGCCGGGGCGTCGACGATCTTCCCGGGGTTCAGCCGGTTCTCCGGGTCGAAGAGGCCCTTGACCTCGCGCATCGCCTCGTAGAGGTCGTCGCCGTAGAGTTCGCGGTTGAACTCGCTGCGCGCCAGGCCGTCGCCGTGCTCGCTGGAGTTGACGCCGTCGTACTCGCGGACCAGCTCCTTGATCTCCTCGGCGACCGCCCGCATCGTCGTGACCTGGGCGGGGTCGGCGACGTCGACGAAGGGCCTGATGTGCAGGCAGCCGACCGAACAGTGGCCGTAGAAGCCGGCGTTGAGGCCGTGCCGGTCCAGGACCTGCTTGAAGCGGCGGGTGTACGCGGCGAGGTGTCGCGGGTCGACCGCGGTGTCCTCGATGAAGGCCAGCGGGCGCCGGGTACCCTCGCTCGCGGCCATCAGCAGCCCGAGGCTGGACTTGCGGACCTTGAGCAGTCCGGACTGCTGAGCGGGGGTGACGGCCTGGAGGGTGTGGTAGCCGTGGCCGTGCCGCTTCCACAGGCCGCTCAACTTCTGTAGGCGGCCGGTGAGTTCGGCCTCGTCGTCGCCGGTGAAGCTGACGAAGAGCAGGGCCTCCGGGTCGCCTTCGAGAATGCTGCCGAGCGAGGCGTACTCGATCTTCTGCCGGGAGAGGTCGAGGATCGTGCGGTCCATCATCTCGACGGCGGACGGGTCGAGCCCGAGGGCGTCCTCGGTGGCCTCGATGGCTCCGGCGACGGAGGTGAAGTGACCGACGGCGATGACCGTGCGGGCGGGTTTGGGGACGAGGTCGACCAGGGCGCGGGTGGCGACGACGAGGGTGCCCTCCGAGCCGACGACGAACTTCGCGAGGTCGAAGGGGGCGTCGGCATCCGCGAGCCGGTCCAGGCGGTAGCCGCCGGAGCGGCGCCAGTAGGCGGGGAAGTCCGTGGCGATCGAGGCGGCGTGCGCGGCCACGATCCTGGGAAGCTCGCGGTGGAGCCGCCCCTCCAGGGTGTCGAGACCGGCGCGGCGGGCGCGCTCCGCCTCGTCGACGGGGCCGAGGCGGGCCGTGCTGCCGTCCGAGAGGACGACGTCCAGCTCCCGTACGTGGTCGATGGTCATGCCGTACCGGATCGAACCGCTGCCCGCGGAGTTGTTGCCGGTCATGCCGCCGATGGTGGCGCGGTTGCTGGTGGAGGTGTCGGGGCCGAACATCAGGCCGTGCGGTGCGGCGGCCTGGTTCAACTGGTCCTGGACGACACCCGGTTCGACGAGTGCGGTGCGCGCGTCGGCGTCGAGTTCGAGGATGCGGTGCATGTGCCGGGAGAGGTCGAGGACGAGGCCGGGTCCCACGGTCTGCCCGGCCAGGCTGGTGCCCGCGCCTCGGGGCACCAGGGGCACACCGTGCTCGGCCGCCGCCGCGACCGCGGCCCGTACGTCGTCGGCGTGGCGGGGGAACACGACGCCCTGCGGTTCGATCGCATACATGCTGGCGTCGCGGGAGAACAGGTGCCGGGTGTAGTCGTCGAAGGCGACCTCGCCGTCGAGGTCGCGGCGGAGCGCGGCCTTCAGGTCGCGGGCGGCGGTGCGGATCTCGCTGGGGGCCGTCATCGCAGCACGTCCAGCGCCGCTTCGAGGCCACCACGCTGACCGGGGACACCGGCGAGTTCGAGGCCCATCTGCACTCCGGCGAGCGTGCCCGCGAGGGTCAGGTCGTTGAAGTTGCCGAGGTGGCCGATGCGGAAGACACGGCCGGCGAGCTTTCCGAGTCCGGAGCCGAGCGACATGTCGAAGCGCTCCAGGATGATCTTCCGGAGCTTGTCGGCGTCGTGCCCTTCGGGCATCAGGACCGCGGTGAGCGAGCCGGAGTGCTCGCGTTCGTCGGCGCACAGCACCTCAAGTCCCCAGCCGCGCACCGCGGCGCGGGTGGCGGCGGCATGCCGGGTGTGCCGGGCGAACACGTTCGTGAGCCCTTCCTCCTCCAGCATGCGCAGCGCCTCGTCGAGGCCGTAGAGGAGGTTGGTGGCCGGGGTGTACGGGAATGCACCCTTGGCGTTGGCGTCGATGACCGGCTGCCAGCGCCAGAAGGACGCGGGGAGCCCGGCGGTCCGGGAGGCGGCGAGTGCCTTCTCGCTCACGGCGTTGAAGCTGAGACCCGGCGGCAGCATCAGGCCCTTCTGCGAACCGGCGACGGTGACATCGACACCCCATTCGTCGTGCCGGTAGTCGATGGAGCCGAGCGAGGAGATGGTGTCGACGAGCAGCAGCGCCGGGTGACCCGCGGCGTCGATGGCCGCGCGCAGTTCAGGGATACGACTGGTGACACCGGTCGATGTCTCGTTGTGGACGACGCAGACCGCCTTGATCCGGTGTTCGGTGTCGGCGGCGAGCCGCTCGGCGAGCACCTCCGGATCCGCGCCGTGCCGCCAGTCACCGGGGACGGCGTCGGTGTCGGCGTCGAGGCCCAGGCCGCGGGCCATCTCCCGCCAGAGCACGGCGAAGTGCCCGGTCTCGAAGGACAGCACCCGGTCGCCGGGGCTGAGGGTGTTCACCAGCGCGGCCTCCCAGGCGCCGGTGCCTGAGGCGGGGTAGACCACGACGGGCCCGGATGTCCCGAACACCGGCTTGAGGGCCGCGAGCAGACGCTTCGTCAGCTCGGCGAACTCCGGGCCGCGGTGGTCGATGGTGGGCGCCGCCATGGCGCGCAGGACCCGGTCGGGGACGTTGGTGGGGCCGGGGATCTGCAGGAAGTGGCGGCCGGTGCGGAGCGTCATGCGGTCGACTCCTCAAGGGTGTTGTGCCGTGAGGCGGCACGCCGTACCGTTGAGCGGCACATGGAGCGTAGGCTTCCCGCCGCCGACGAGTCAACGGCCGCGTTCGGGAAGCCGGGTACGGCCAACGGCCGTGCGACGGGCCGCCGGACAGAGCCAACGGCCGCGTACGGCCCACCGGTTGGGATCAAGGGATGCGTGAGGACCCGAGATGATGCAGAACGTGGCCAACACCCTGCGGGCACTGGAGGAAGTCGCCGCCCGGCAGCCCGTCGGTGTCGCCGACCTGGCCAGGGCCCTCGACCTGCCGAAGAGTTCGGTGCAGCGCTCGCTCGTCACGCTGCACACCACGGGTTGGATCCGTCCGGCCGGAGGCACCCCCACCCGCTGGGTGGTGACCACCAAGGCGCTGCACGTCGGACGGCATGCCACGGACGAGCTGGGGCTGCGCGACGCGGCGCTCCCGGTGATGGAGGAGCTGCGCCAACGGACCGACGAGACGGTCCACTTGGCGGTCCGCGAAGGCGGGAAAGTGCTGCTGGTCGAGCGGCTGCAGACCAGCAAGGCGGTGCGCATCATCCTGCCGCTCGGCCAGGATCTGCCGATGCACGCCTCGGCCAACGGCAAGGCGGTGCTCGCCGCCGACCCGGACGACGCGGTCGAGCGCTACCTCGACGAGGGGCTCCCGCGCTACACCGGCACCACCGTCACCGACCGGGAGCAGCTCCGGGCGGAGGTGCGGGAGATCAGGGCGCGCGGCTACGCGACGAACTCGGGCGAGTGGCGCGCGGACGTCTCGGCCGTCGCCGCCGCCGTGCTCGGCACGGAGGGGCTGCCGGTGGCCAGCGTCAGCGTCAATGTGCCGACGAGCCGGATGACCGAGGACGCGGCCGCCACCTTCGGTGGCCTGGTGCAGGAGGCGGCGCGACACATCAGCGCCCGAATCTCCTGATGTGCAAGGTGTCTTGACGCGCCATCAGACGCCTTCCATACTCTCGCCCCAACCCGAAACCCAGATTCCGGATTCCGGAACGTCCTGAATGTGTGGTGACCACCGACCGAAGGCGAGGAAGCCTCGTGTCAGATCAAGTCATCTCCATCATCGGCCTTGTGCTCGTGTTCCTCATTGCAACCTTCTCCAAGGTGCACATGGGCGTCATCGCCATCGTCGCCGCGTTCATCGTCGGCACGGCCGTCGCCGGTGAGTCGGCCGACGAGATTTTCGCCGGCTTTCCCGGCGATCTGTTCGTGGTGCTCGTCGGCGTCACGCTGCTGTTCGCGATCGCCAAGAACAATGGCACCGTGGACTGGCTCGTCCAGACCTCGACCCGCGCCGTGCGCGGCAGAATCGCCCTCATCCCGTGGGTGATGTTCCTGATCACCGGGGCGCTGACGGCCTCCGGCGCGGTCGTGCCCGGCGCGGTGGGCATCATGGCGCCCATCGGCATGGGCTTCGCCGTGCGCCACAAGATCAACCCGGTCCTGATGGGCCTGCTCGTCATCAACGGCGCCAGCGCGGGCGGCTTCTCGCCGATCAGCATCTTCGGCACCATCACCAACGGCGTGGTGCAGCGGGAGGACCTGCCCGGCAGCGAGGGCATGCTCTTCTTGACCTCGTTCCTCTTCAACCTGGCCCTGAGCGTGGTCGTCTTCTTCCTGTTCGGCGGCCGCAAGCTGTTGGGGCGGCGCGCGGAGAGCCCGGCCGGTGTGCCGGGTGACGGAGGGGCCGCGGCGCCGGGCACCACAGGCGGCGGCGCCCCCGCGGCAGCGATCCCGGCCCCGACGGGCGACCGCGTACCGGCTCCGACTCCGACCCCGGCTCCGACGGCGGGCGGGCAGCTGGCGGCACCCACGGCCGCCCCGCCGAAGCCCCGGCCTTCGGCCACCGACACCGACACCGACACCGACACCGAGGAGGTCCTCCGCCTCGACCCAGTGCGCGCGCTCACCGTGCTCGGCGTGATCAGCCTCGCCGTCGGCTCGCTCGCCTTCGACCTCGACGTGGGCCTGATGGCCTTCGTCGTCTCGGCCGTCCTGTGCCTCGTCTCCCCCGCCTCCGCGAAGGGAGCCGTCGAGCGCTGTGCCTGGCCCACGGTCCTGCTGGTCTGCGGCATCGTGATGTACGTCAGCCTGATGGACAAGATGGGCACCATCAAGTGGGCCGGCGAGAGCGTCAGCGACCTCGGTACGCCGTTGGTGTCGGCGCTGCTCATCTGCGTGATCGGCGGCGTGGTGTCCGCGTTCGCCTCCACGACCGGCATCCTCGGGGCCCTCATCCCGCTGGCCGTCCCGTTCCTCGCCGGGGGCGAGATCGGGGCGATCGGCATGATCAGCGCCCTGGCCATCTCGTCCTCCGTGGTGGACTCCTCACCGTTCTCCACCAGCGGTGCGCTGACCGTGGCCGGCGCACCGGAGGAGATGCGGGACACCGTCTTCCGACGGCTGATGGCATGGGGCCTGAGCATGACCCTGATCGCCCCGCTCGCGACCTGGGTCATCCTCGTCGTCCCCGGCCAGCTGTGACAGCGAGGCGGCCGGGACCGTTCAGCGGTTCAACTGCCGTAGGGCGACGTTGAGTTCGAGGACGTTGACCCGCGGCTCCCCCATGAACCCGAGGTCCCGGCCGTCCTTGTGCGCGTCGACGAGCTTCTGGACCCGCGCGACGGACAGGTGATTCCGCTCCGCGATCCGATGCACCTGAAGATCCGCGTACTGGGGGGAGATCGCCGGGTCGAGCCCCGATCCAGAGGAGGTGACGGCGTCGGCCGGGATGTCCGAGGCCTTCACCCGGTACGTCTCCGTGGAGTTGTCCTTCACGACGGCGGCCTTGGCGGTCTCGACCTGCTTGACCAGCTCCTTGTTGTCACCGGCGAGATTCGTGGCGCCGGACAGGATCAGCTTGTACTGGGTGTTGATGCTGTTCTCGCCGAGTCCGTTGGACGAGCGCGGCTGGAACCACTTCAAGTCCGGCTTGCCGTCCTTGGTGACGTACGTCTGGCCGATGAGGGAGGAGCCGACGACCTTGCCGTCGGACGTGATCTCGGATCCGTTGGCCTTGTCGTGGAAGGCCACTTGGGCGACACCGGTCACCGCGAGCGGGTAGAGCACGCCGCACACCACGGTCAGGATGATCAGGGCGCGCAGTCCCGCCCACAGCAACCGGCCCGTGTTTCCTACGGAGTTGTTCATGGCCTTAACCGATTCCAGGGATGAGGGAGATGAGGAGGTCGATGAGCTTGATGCCGACGAAGGGCGCGACGAGCCCGCCCAGTCCGTAGATCCCGAGGTTGCGGCGGAGCAGCTTGTCGGCGCTCACCGGCCGGTACTGGACGCCCTTCAGGGCGAGCGGCACCAGCGCGATGATGATGATCGCGTTGAAGACGACCGCGGAGAGGATCGCGGAGTCGGGGCTGGACAGCCGCATGATGTTCAGCTTGTCCAGGCCGGGGTAGACCGCCGCGAACAGCGCCGGGATGATCGCGAAGTATTTCGCGACGTCGTTGGCGATCGAGAAGGTGGTCAACGCGCCCCGGGTGATGAGGAGTTGCTTGCCGATCTCGACGATCTCGATGAGCTTGGTCGGGTTCGAGTCGAGGTCGACCATGTTGCCGGCCTCCTTCGCTGCCGACGTGCCGGTGTTCATCGCGACACCCACGTCCGCCTGCGCGAGTGCGGGCGCGTCGTTGGTGCCGTCGCCGGTCATCGCGACGAGCTTGCCGCCCGCCTGCTCCCGCTTGATGAGGGCCATCTTGTCCTCGGGCGTGGCCTCCGCGAGGAAGTCGTCGACGCCCGCCTCCTCGGCGATCGCCCTGGCGGTCAGCGGGTTGTCACCCGTGATCATCACGGTCTTGATGCCCATGCGGCGCAGCTCGACGAACCGCTCGCGCATGCCGTCCTTGACGACGTCCTTGAGGTGAACGACGCCGAGGACCCGGGCCCCGTCAGCGTCTTCCAGAGCCACCAGGAGCGGCGTGCCACCAGCTTGTGAAATGGCGTCGGTGAGTTCCTGCGCATCCTCGGCGACCTCGCCCCCGCGTTCCTTGACCCAGGCGAGCACCGAACCGGCCGCCCCCTTGCGGATCTTGCGCCCGTCCACGTCGACCCCCGACATGCGGGTCTGGGCGGTGAACTCGATCCACTCGGCGCCCGCCAGCTCGCCCTGGTGCCGCTCGCGCAACCCGTACTTCTCCTTGGCGAGGACCACCACGGAGCGGCCTTCGGGAGTCTCGTCGGACAGCGAGGAGAGTTGTGCGGCGTCGGCGACCTCGGCCTCCGTCGTGCCGCGGACCGGCACGAATTCGGCGGCCTGCCGGTTGCCGAGGGTGATGGTGCCGGTCTTGTCGAGCAGCAGCGTGGACACGTCCCCCGCGGCCTCGACCGCCCTGCCGGACATGGCCAGGACGTTGCGCTGCACGAGCCGGTCCATGCCCGCGATGCCGATCGCGGAGAGCAGCGCGCCGATGGTGGTCGGTATCAGACACACCAGCAGGGCCACGAGCACGACCATGCTGAGGTGCTTGCCCGCGTAGTCGGCGAACGGCGGCAGCGTGGCGACCGCCAGCAGGAAGACGATGGTCAGTGATGCCAGCAGGATGTTGAGCGCGATCTCGTTGGGCGTCTTCTGCCGGGCGGCGCCCTCGACCAGGTTGATCATGCGGTCGATGAACGTCTCACCAGGCTTCGTGGTGACCTTGACGACGATGCGGTCGGAGAGCACCTTCGTACCGCCGGTGACCGCGCACCGGTCACCGCCGGACTCGCGGATGACCGGGGCGGATTCACCGGTGATCGCGGACTCGTCGACGGAAGCCACACCCTCGACGACGTCTCCGTCACCGGGGATGATGTCGCCGGTCTCGCAGACGACCAGGTCACCGATCCGCAGCTCCGTGCCGGGGACCCGCTCCTCGCGCTCCCCCGCCAGACGCCGCGCCACGGTGTCGGTCTTCGCCTTGCGCAGCGTGTCGGCCTGCGCCTTGCCTCGGCCCTCGGCGACGGCCTCCGCCAGGTTGGCGAAGATCACCGTCAGCCACAGCCAGACGCTGATCGTCCAGCCGAACCAGTCGGAGGGGTGCAGACAGGAGAACACCGTCGTCAGCACGGACCCGATCAGGACCACGAACATCACGGGCGACTTGACCATGACGCGCGGGTCGAGCTTGCGGCAGGCGTCGGGCAGCGACCTGAGCAGCTGCCCGGCGTCGAACAGGCCGCCGCCGACCTTGCCGCCGCCGGACTCGTGCCCGGTGGGCACGTCCGGGTGGGGTGCCCTGGTGGGTGTGGCAGTGGACATCGTGTCCTCGGAATTCTGGGAACGTTCGGTACGTACGGTCATGACGCGAGCCCTTCCGCGAGCGGGCCGAGCGCGAGCGCCGGGAAGTACGTCAGGCCGGTGATGATCAGGAGGGTGCCGACCAACAGGCCCGTGAAGAGCGGCTTGTTGGTGCGCAGGGTGCCCGCCGTGGCCGGGACGGGCCGCTGCTCGGCCAGCGAACCGGCGAGCGCGAGCACGAACACCATCGGCAGGAAGCGGCCGAGCAGCATCGCGAGGCCGATCGTGGTGTTGAACCACTGGGTGTCGGCGGACAGTCCGGCGAAGGCGGAGCCGTTGTTGTTGGCGCCGGACGTGTAGGCGTACAGGATCTCGGAGAAGCCGTGCGCGCCCGGGTTGAGCATGGAGTTCGGCGGCGTCGGCAGGGCCATGGACACGGCGGTGAGGACGAGCACGAGGGCCGGGGTGATGAGGATGTAGCAGGCCGCAAACTTGATCTCGCGGGTGCCGATCTTCTTGCCGAGGTACTCGGGCGTGCGGCCCACCATCAGGCCGGCGATGAACACCGCGATGATCGCCATGATCAGCATGCCGTAGAGGCCGGAACCGGTGCCGCCCGGCGCGAGCTCGCCGAGCTGCATGCCGAGCAGGTTGAGGCCGCCGCCGAGGCCGGTGTTGGAGGAGTGGAAGGAGTTCACCGCGCCGGTGGAGGTGAGCGTCGTGGAGATCGAGAAGATCGCCGACGCACCGATACCGAAGCGGGTCTCCTTGCCCTCCATCGCACCGCCGGCCGCCTCGAAGGCCGGGCCGTGGTGGGCGAACTCGGTCCACATCATCAGCGCGACGAAGCCGATCCAGATGGTGGCCATCGTGGCGAGGATCGCGTAGCCCTGCTTGACCGAGCCGACCATGGTGCCGAAGGTGCGGGTCAGCGCGAACGGGATGAGCAGGATCAGGAAGACCTCGAAGAGGTTCGAGAACGCGGTGGGGTTCTCGAAGGGGTGGGCGGAGTTGGCGTTGAAGTAGCCGCCGCCGTTGGTGCCCAGCTCCTTGATGACTTCCTGGGAGGCGACGGCGCCGCCGTTCCACTGCTGCGATCCGCCCATGAACTGACCCACCGAGTGGATGCCGGAGAAGTTCTGGATGGCGCCGCAGGCGACGAGCACCAGCGCGCCGATCACGGCGATCGGGACAAGGATCCGGATGACGCCGCGCACCAGGTCGGCCCAGAAGTTGCCGAGTTCACCGGTGCGGGAACGGGCGAAGCCGCGGACGAGGGCGACCGCCACGGCGATCCCCACGGCCGCCGAGACGAAGTTCTGCACGGCGAGCCCGGCGGTCTGCACGACGTGGCCCATGGCCTGTTCGCCGTAGTACGACTGCCAGTTGGTGTTGGAGACGAAGGACGCCGCCGTGTTGAACGCCTGGTCCGGGTCGATCGAGGCGAAGCCGAGCGAGCCCGGCAGGCTGCCCTGGATCCGCTGGAGCAGGTAGAGGAACAGGACGCTCATGGCCGAGAAGGCGAGGACGCCGCGCAGATAGGCGGTCCAGCGCATCTCGGTGTCCGGGTTGGCGCCGATGCCCTTGTAGATCCACTTCTCCACCCGCAGGTGCTTCGGGGAGGAGTAGACCCCGGCCATGTAGTCGCCGAGGGGTCGGTACGCCAGTGCCAGCGCGGCTATGAGCGCGAGCAGCTGGAGCACTCCGGCGAGTTCGGGGCTCATTTCTGTACTCAGAACCTCTCCGGGTAGATGAGGGCGAGGACGAGATAGCCCAGGAGGGCGACGGCCACGACGAGGCCGACGATGTTCTCGGCGGTCACAGCTTGGTCACCCCCTTGGCGACGAGTGCCACCAGCGCGAAGACCGCGATCGTGGTGACGACGAAGGCCACGTCGGCCATCGTGAGCTCCCTGGGTGATGTTCTTGGCTTGGTACTGACACTCAGAGGAAACCCCCGGTCAGGGCGGGTTTCGCGGTCCGTTGACGGCTCCCATACGGCGCCGCTCGTGCCCTTGACGCGTCTCTTACGGCGTTGACGCGTCCCTTACGGGGCCCGGTGGCGGGCGGCGGTCGTGGAACGGTTCCGGGAGTGTCCGGGAGCTGTCACATTCGGCGCCGGGGCCTGGTTCGCGGGGCCCGGCGGGCGCATCGTCGAAGCATGGAGGCAGCCCTCAAGGACCGCCCCACCGGCCGACCGGAGGTTCGCCATGTGTTTCCACCACCCCGCGTGCCCGAACCCCGAGCATGTCGTCGCCGCCCGCCCCGAGCAGGGCTGGAGCCTGCGCTGCGACGGCACGATCGTCTTCGACGACACCGGTGAGCTGCGGCCCGACGGGGGCGTCGTGGCCCCGCACCGCTCGTACCCGGTGGAGCGGCTGGCCGTCGCGGCCTGAGCCGCCCTCACGCCCAGAGGGCCGCCGCGAGTGCCGCGCCCGTGAAGGCGGCGCCGAGTCCGGCCACGACGCTGCCGGCGACGTTGACCGCGGCGTAGAAGCGCGCCCCGGTCTCGGCGAGCCGCAGGGTCTCGTACGAGAACGTGGAGTACGTCGTCAACGCCCCGCACAGGCCGGTGCCGAGCAGCAGCTGCACCTGGGAGGAGGCGCCGCCTGCCGCGACGGCGCCGGTCACGAACCCGAGGATCAGGGAGCCCGTCACATTGACGGCGAACGTGCCCCAGGGGAAGACCGTGTCGTGCCTGGACTGGACGGTGCGGTCCGTGAGGTAGCGCAGCGGGGCGCCGAGCATCGCGCCCGCGATCACCAGCAGCCAGTTCACGCCTCGCCCCCGTCCTTCTTCGCTTCCCGACCCACGTACCGGACGACCTCGCAGTCGTCGAGGATCACCAGGCCCTCGGTGACGAGCTCGTCGATCCGCGGCAGGAACGCGCGGATCCGTTCGTCGGTGTCGACGATCACGATGAGCACCGGCAGGTCCTCGCTCACCGAGAGCAGCCGGCTGGTGTGGATGAGCGAGGAGGCGCCGAAGCCCTCGATGCCGCGGAAGACCGACGCGCCGGCGAGTCCCGCGGCGTGCGCGCGGTGCACGATCTCGGCGTAGACGGGCTTGTGGTGCCAGGTGTCGTTCTCGCCGATGAAGATCGAGACGCGCAGGGCGGTGCCCGTAAGGCGGGCCGGGCGGTCGGATGTCACCGCTGCCTCCGTTCGATGACGCGGCGGGTCAGGTGCGCCGCGGTCCACACCGCCGCGAGCGCCGCGCACACCGTCAGGGCCAGATAGCCGAGGGCGGTGCGCGGGTGGCCCGCGTCGATCAGGTTCCTGAGGTCCACGGCGTACGTGGAGAAGGTCGTGAAGCCGCCGAGGACGCCGGTGCCGAAGAACGGCCGGACGAGGCGGTGCGCCGCCCAGATGTCGCTGATGACGACCATGAAGACGCCGATGACGGCGCAGCCGATGGCGTTGACGACGAGTGTCGTCCAGGGGAAGGCGCCGTTCGCCGTGGGCCACAGCAGGGTGGCGCCGTAGCGGGCGCTCGCGCCGACCGCGCCGCCCACTGAGACCGCGGCGATCACGGGTCCCTGCCCCCGCCAGGCGGACGCGCGCGGGGCGGGGGCGCGCAGCTCCACGTCTGGGTCGACGGGTTCGTTCAGCATCGGGGTGCGGGCCTCTCCCACGTACGTCTCCTACTCGCCGGGCACACAGGTTACGGGTGTGCGTCGTCGCAAGCAGGGACCGTTGGCGGCGACCGTGCCGCGGTTGGAGGACGGCGGGCCCCACCGCCGCGCGGTGATCGCGAACACCGCCGCGAGAATGCTACCGCGCGCCATGCCGTTTCGCGGATTGACGGGCGCCCGTCACTACGGCGTCACCAAAGCGGGCAGAACCGTAGTGGCCCCCTACCGCTCCCTCCCCTCGCCCTGCGCTGTGCGCGCCCCGAAAGGACGGCTCAAGCGTGGCCATTCCCCCTGTCGTTCCCCCGGCCCCTGTCATGCGTACTGCCCCGCGACGCCGCCTTCCCGTACGGAAATGGATTGCGCTCGTTCCGCTCGCTCTGGTCGCCGGATGGGTGGCCTGGAACTGGCCCGTGTTCGTCTCGGGACTCGCGCAACTGCGCGGCGCGGACACCGGCTGGCTGCTGGCCGCCGCCGTGCTCACCGTCGCGTGCTGGGTGCCGGTGTGTCTGCTGCGGCAGGGCGCGGTGCTCGAACCGCTGCCCGCGGGGCGGCTGTTCGCCTCGCAGGTCGCCGCGGGGTCCGCGAATCATCTGCTGCCCGCGGGGCTCGGTGCGCACGTGGTGACGCTCCGGTTCATGCGCTCGTGCGGGATCTCGGCGACCCGCGCGTGCGCGGCGCTGGCGCTGTACTCGCTGGCGCAGCCCATCGGCCGGTACGCCCTGTTGATCACGCTGATGGCGGCCTCGCCGGACACGCTGGCGCTGGGCGGTCTGATGCCGGCCGAGCGGGGCGGCCTGGCGGTGCTCGTGCTCGTCGCGGTGGTCGCCGTCGCGGCGGGGGTGCTGTGGTGGGTACGGCCGCTGCGCGGCGCCGTCCGGGACTTCCTGGCGACCGCGCTGACCGATGTGCGGGCCCTGCACGCCCGGCCGGCCCGTGCGCTGGCCCTGTGGTGCGGGGCGGTCGGCTTTCCCGCGTTGCAGGCCACCGTCATGGTCGCGGTGGCGCGCTCCTTGCAGGTGCCGGTGCCGTCGCTCGACATCGCGCTCGCGTATCTGGCGGCCTCGGCGGTGGCCGGGGTGGTGCCGACGCCGGGCGGGATCGGGTCCGTCGAAGCGGCTCTTGTCATAGCTCTCGTGGGCGCGGGCTCGCCGGTCGTCGAGGCGACCGCGGCAGTCGTGGGTTTCCGGCTGCTCACGGTCTGGGGGCCGCTGCTGCCCGGCGCCCTGGTGCTGGCCGCGCTGGTGCGCCGCAAGGTGATCTGAGGGCGGTCGCCCCGTGGAGCCGCACCAAGGCGTCGTCGAGGTCGCACGGGATACGACTTGATACATTCGCGGCTCCGCACCCGATATGCCGCATACGAGGAGGCGTGGTGTCCATGACGCCGCTCGCCCTGTTCCTGCCCGAGTTGGACGCGGTCCCGCGCTGGCTGCGGATCACGGCGGCCGTGGTGGTCCTCGGTCTCATGGTCACCCGGGTGTGGCTGTTCTTCCGCCGCCGGAAATAGTGTTGTCCCCTGTCGGTGACCGGCTTTAGGGTCACGGATGTGACGACCGGGTCGGCCTTGGGCCATGCACGAGTGAGGCTCCCGGCCCCGGCGTGAGCACGGGGCGGGCGAGAGGCCCGCCGTTCTTCTCCGCGTCCCTGCCCGCCCGGCGTCCACGCGCGGCGCCGGATCCCCTGTTGCGGATCCCGAGACCGGAGACACACCACTGATGCATGTCCAGCTGAACCACACCGCCGTCTACGCGAGCGACCGGCACCTGTCCGCCGAGTTCCTCGCCGCGATCCTCGGCCTGAAGGTGGGCGCCCCGTTCGGGCCGTTCCTGCCCGTCGATCTCGGCAACGGCGTGACGCTCGACTACTACGAGAAGCGGGACGAGCCGATCCAGGCGCAGCACTACGCCTTCCTCGTGCCCGACGAGGAGTTCGACGCGATGATCGACCGTCTGGAGACGGTCGGGGTGACGTACTACGCCGACCCCGCACACACCGAGCCGGGCCGGGTCAACGACCTGTTCGGCGGCCGGGGCGCCTACTTCGACGACCCGGACGGGCACAACATGGAGATCATGACCCGGCCGTACGCCCGCCCCTGACACACGGGGGCGGGCGCGGCCGCAGCGTGATCAGCCCTGGACGCGGATCAGCTTCTTGTTGGCGAACTCCGCCATGCCGTACTTGCCCAGCTCACGGCCGATGCCCGAGCGCTTGACGCCACCGAAGGGCAGGTCGGCCTGGGTGCCCGCGAAGCCGTTGATCCACACCATGCCGGTGTCGAGCTGGTCGGCGACCCGCTTGGCGCGCTCGACGTCGCCGCTCCACACGGCGCCGCCGAGCCCGTAGGGGGAGCTGTTGGCCAGCTCGACGGCGGCGTCCTCGTCGGCCACCGGGTAGACGACGGCGACGGGGCCGAACAGCTCCTCGGTGTAGGCGCGCATCTCGGGCGTGATGCCGGTCAGGACGGTCGGCTGCACGTACGCGCCCGGGCCCTCGCCGCGGCCGCCGCCGGTGTGCAGCGTGGCGCCCTTGTCGACGGCGTCCTTGATCTGCTCGAGCAGCTGGTCGGCGGCCGCGCGCGAGGAGAGCGGGCCGAACTTGGTGCCGGGCTCCAGCGGGTCGCCCGCCTGCACCGCTCCGACGTTCGCGGTCAGTTCGCGCACGAAGTCCTCGTAGAGGCCCTCCTGGACGAGAAAGCGCTTGGGCGAGTTGCAGGCCTGTCCGGCGTTGCCGAGGCGGCCGCCCGCCGCCTTGCGGGCCGTCTTCGCGACGTCGTCGGTGTCCAGGAGGATGAACGCGTCGGAGCCGCCCAGCTCCAGGACGCACTTCTTGAGGTTGCGGCCCGCGATCTCGGCGACGGCCGAGCCGGCCCGCTCGCTGCCGGTCAGCGAGACACCCTGGTTGCGCGGGTCGGCGATGATGTCGGCGACCTGGTCGTTGGTGGCGAAGACATTGATGTACGCGCCGGTCGGCAGGCCGGCGTCAACGAAGATCTGCTCCATCGCGAGGGCCGCCTGCGGGCAGCTGGGGGCGTGCTTGAGCAGGATCGTGTTGCCGAGCATCAGGTTCGGCGCGGCGAACCGGGCCACCTGGTAGTACGGGTAGTTCCACGGCATGATCCCGAGCAGCGAGCCGAGCGGCGCGGTGCGCACCGTGGCGGTGCCGCCGCCGCTGACCGAGAGCTCCTCGTCGGCGAGGAAGCCGGGGCCCTGGGTGGCGTAGTACTCGTAGATGCTCGTGACGATGTCGACCTCGCCCATGGCCTGGGCGAGCGGCTTGCCCATCTCCAGGCTGATGATGCGGGCGAGCTCGTCCTTGCGCTCCTGGTAGATCTCGCCGACGCGGCGCAGCACCGCGGAGCGGGTCTCGACAGGCGAGGTGCGCCAACTCTGGTACGCCGCGTGGGAGTCCGCCAGCGCCGCCTCGATCTGCTTCGCGGTCGCCTCGGGGAATTCCTCGAGGGTCTCGCCGGTCGCGGGGTTCACCGTTTTGTAGGCCGTCATGCTCGCGACCATACCTTTTGCCTCCCGCCGCCCGTCCAGACCCCGCCTGCCCGAAGCCCGCCACCGACCCACCCCTCAGGAAACATGCTACGGGATATTGACGCTCCTACAGCCGAGCGTGGAGTGTTGTGTCATCCGAGGACAAGGGGACCGCCATGCGCGTCGAGTTCCGGACCGCCCCGACGCACTACCGCCACTGGTCGCTGAAGGTCGACGAGGACGTCGCCACGCTCACCATGGACGTGGCGGAGCAGGCCGGTCTCGTTTCCGGCTACGAACTCAAGCTCAACTCCTACGACCTCGGCGTCGACATCGAGCTCCACGACGCCGTCCAGCGGCTGCGCTTCGAACACCCCGAGGTGCGTGCGGTGGTGGTGACGAGCGGCAAGGAGAAGGTGTTCTGCGCCGGGGCGAACATCCGGATGCTCGCTGCGTCGGAGCACGCCTGGAAGGTCAACTTCTGCAAATTCACCAACGAGACCCGCGGCGCCATCGAGGACGCCTCCGCACACTCCGGCCAGACCTACCTCGCCGCCCTCAACGGCACGGCGTCCGGCGGCGGTTACGAGCTGGCGCTCGCCTGCGAGCGGATCCTGCTCGTCGACGACCGTTCCTCGACGGTGTCACTGCCCGAACTGCCGCTGCTCGGCGTCCTGCCGGGCACCGGCGGCCTGACCCGGCTCGTCGACAAGCGGCACGTACGCCGCGACCGCGCCGACCACTTCGCCACGAAGCCGGAGGGCGTGGGCGGCAAACGGGCCGCGCAGTGGCACCTCGTCGACGAGGCCGTGCCGCGCGGGCAGTGGGAGCACACCGTCGCCGCCCGCGCGGCCGAGGCCGCCGCCCGCTCCGACCGCCCGGCGGGCGAGGCCCGGGGCATCCGCCTCACCCCGCTGGAGAAGACCCGGACCGAGGACCGGATCGGGTACCGGTACGTGCACGCGGCCCTCGACCGCGCCCGCCGCACCGTGGAGATCACCCTCGAAGGCCCGCGGGAGGACGCGCCGGCCGACCTCGCCGCCCTGCACCGGCTGGGCGACGCGAGCTGGCCCCTCGCCCTGGCCCGCGAGCTCGACGACCTCGTGCTCGATCTGCGCACCAACGAACCGGAGTTGGGCACCTGGGTCGTACGCAGCCGGGGCGACGCCACCCGTGCCCTCGGCCACGACGCCCTGCTGCTCGCCCACCACAACGACTGGCTCGCCCGCGAGATCACGCTCTTCCTCAAGCGCACGCTGAAGCGCCTCGACCTGAGCAGCCGCAGCCTCATCGCCCTGATCGAGCCCGGCAGTTGCTTCGCCGGCACGCTCCTGGAGACGGTGCTCGCGGCCGATCGGTCCTTCCAACTGGCCGGTGTCTTCGAGGAGATCGCCCCGGACGCGGAACCGGCCGCGCTCGTCGTCGGCCCGATGAACCTCGGTCCACTGCCCATGAGCAACGGGTTGAGCCGTCTGGAGACCCGGTTCCTCGGCGACGCGGAGTCCCTGGCCCAGGCGCGGGCCGCCGAGGGCAGGCCGCTCGACGCCGAGGAGGCCGAGCGGCTCGGCCTGGTCACGTTCGCCCCCGACGACATCGACTGGGACGAGGAGGTGCGGATCTGCCTGGAGGAGCGGGCCGGATTCAGCCCGGACGCCCTCACGGGACTCGAGGCGAACCTGCGCTTCGCGGGCCCCGAGACCCTCGAAACCAAGATCTTCGGCCGCCTCACCGCCTGGCAGAACTGGATCTTCAACCGCCCCAACGCCTCGGGACCCGAGGGGGCCCTGCGCAGGTACGGCACCGGACGGCGCGCCGAATTCGACCGGAAGCGGGTGTGACGATGGCGCTCACCGCCGACTACACCGACAAGATCCCCAACAATGTGGACCTGCACGAGGACCGCCGGCTCCAGCGGGCCCTGGAGTCCTGGCAGCCCAACTTCCTCACCTGGTGGGACTCCATGGGCCCCACCCTTCCCACCGACGACGTGTATCTGCGCACGGCGGTCGACGTCGGCCGGGACGGCTGGGCGCGCTTCGGGCACGTGGCCATGCGCGACTACCGCTGGGGTGTCTTCCTCGCCGAGCCGAAGCCCGACCGCCGGATCGCCTTCGGCGCGCACCGCGGTGAGCCCGCGTGGCAGCAGGTGCCGGGCGAGTACCGGGCCGATCTCCAGCGCCTCATCGTCATCCAGGGCGACACCGAACCGGCCAGCGTCGAGCAGCAGCGCAACCTGGGTGCCACCGCGCCCAGCCTCTACGACCTGCGCAATCTCTTCCAGGTGAACGTGGAGGAGGGCAGGCACCTGTGGGCGATGGTGTATCTGCTGCACGCCCACTTCGGCCGGGAGGGCCGCGAGGAGGCCGAGGAGCTGCTGCACCGCAACTCCGGCAGCGACGAATCGCCGCGCATCCTGGGCGCGTTCAACGAGGAGACGCCCGACTGGCTGTCCTTCTTCATGTTCACGTACTTCACCGACCGCGACGGCAAGTACCAGTTGGGCACGCTCAAGGAGTCGGCCTTCGACCCGCTGTCGCGCACCTGTGAGTTCATGCTCAAGGAGGAGGCGCACCACATGTTCGTCGGCACCACCGGCATCGACCGGGTGGTGCTGCGCACGGCCGAGCTGATGCGCGAGCACGACACCGAGGACGTGACGGCCGCCGGTGGCATCCCGCTGGACGCCATCCAGAAGTACATCAACTTCCACTACTCGGTCTCGCTGGACCTCTTCGGCTCGGAGACGTCGACGAACGTCGCCAACTACTACACCTCGGGCCTCAAGGGCCGCTGGGGCGAGGAGCGCCGCAAGGACGACCACACCCTGACCGACGACTCGTTCCTGGTGGACGCGCTGGTCGAGGGCGCGGCCGGGCAGCGGGAGGTGGCGGCGCTCGTGGGCCTCAACACCGATCTGCGCCGCGAGTACATCCGCGACTGCCACAGCGGCCTGAACCGCTGGAACCGCCTGCTCGACGAGGCGGGGATCGACCGGCGGCTGTATCTGCCGCACATCGCGTTCAACCGGAAGGTCGGCGCCTTCGCCGCGGTCGAGACGGCCCCCGACGGCACGGTCCTCACCGCCAACGCGTGGCAGGACGGCAAGGGTGCCTGGCTGCCGACCGAGGTCGACAAGACGTACATCCGCTCGCTGATGCGTCCCGTGCACGAGCCGGGCCGGATCGCCTCGTGGATCGCGCCGCCGCGCCAGGGCATCAACGGCAAGCCGTTCGACTACGAGTACGTGCACCTCGCCTGACGACGCAGCCGACGATCCGGGGAGCCGACGATGAGCGAACCCTTCAACGCGTGCCGCTATCTGCTCGACCGCCGGCTCGACCACGGGGACGGCGCCCGCCTCGCGCTGACCGGTCCCGAGGGCGAGTTGAGCTACGCCGCGCTGCACGACCGGGTGTGCCGCACGGCGAACGGACTGCGCGCGATCGGGCTGCGGCCCGAACAGCGCGTGATGCTGTTCATGGCCGACTCCCCCGACTTCGTCACCGTCTTCCTCGCCGCGCTCCGCGTCGGTGCGATCCCGGTGCCGGTGTCGACCATGCTGCACGCGGGCGACCTCGCCGAGCTGCTGCGGGACGCGCGGGCCGCGTACCTGGCCGTCGGCTCCGCGTACGCGGCGGTGGCCGACAAGGCGGTGCCGGACGCGCCGGAGCTGCGGGGGCTGCTCGCGGGGGACGGTGTCACGTGCACGGGCACCCTCCCGGTGCACCGGCTGCGGGAGTTGGCCCGCGCCGACCCGGACCCCGAGGTGTACGCCACCACGGCCGACTCCCCCGGCTTCTGGCTCTACACCTCCGGCACCACGGGCACACCGAAGGCCGCGATGCACCGGCACGGCGCCGTCGCCGAGGTCTGCGAGACGTACGCGACCCGGGTCCTCGGCATCCGGCCGGGCGACCGGTGTCTGTCGGCGGCCAAGGCGTTCTTCGCGTACGGGATCGGCAACAGCGTGCTGTTCCCGCTCGCGGTGGGCGCGGCGGCGATCCTCGAACCGGCGCCCTCCCGCCCGGAGTTGCTCGCCGAGCGGGCCCGCGAGCACAGCGCAACGCTGTTCTTCGCCGGGCCGACGTTCTTCGCCCACATGCTCCGCGCCGAGCTGCCCGGCGACGCGCTCGCCGGTGTCAGACTCGCGGCCTCCGCGGGAGAGCCGCTGCCCGCCGCGCTCCAACTCCGCTGGAGCGAGCGCTTCGGTGTCGACATCATCGACGGCATCGGCATGACCGAGACCCTGCACATCTTCCTCTCCAACGCGCCCGGTGCGATCCGTCCGGGCACGACCGGCCGCCCGGTGCCCGGCTACGAGCTGCGCGTCCTCGACGACGAGGACCGTGAGACACCGACCGGGACACCGGGCACCCTGCATGTGCGCGGCCGCTCCGTCGCCACCGGCTACTGGTCCCGCTACGACGCCTCCCGCCAGGTGTTCCGCGGCGAGTGGCTGCGCACCGGAGACACCTACGTACGCGACGAGGACGGCTGCTTCACCTGTCTGGGCCGCACCGGCGACATGCTCAAGGCCGGTGGCATCTGGGTGTCCCCCGCCGAGGTCGAGGCCCGGCTGCTCGAACACCCCGCCGTCGCCCAGGCGGCGGTCGTCGCGGCGAGGGACACGGACGGCCTGGAGAAACCCGTCGCGTACGTCGTGACCACGCCGGGGCTGGACGCCACCGCGGCGGAACTCATCGCGCACTGCCGCGGTGGGCTGCCCTCGTTCAAACGGCCCCGGCACGTGCTGTTCACCGAGGCACTGCCGACGACCGCCACCGGCAAGATCCGCCGCGTGGAGCTGAGGGCCCGCGCGACCGGCGACCTGACCGCCTCCCGGGAACGGCACGAGGAGACCTGATGCTGGACGGCCACCCGCTGATCGACGTCCACCTGCACCCGGCACGCCTGTCCACGCTGAAACCCACGTACGAGGAGTGGACGCAGGGCGTCGCCGACCACGATCTCCTCGCCCGCGTGTACGACGGCGACACGGTGTCCCCCGAGGCGTTCCACCGTCACCTCGTCTCCGAGGGCGTCGACATCGCGCTCCTGCTGTCGGAGTACAGCCCGCGCACGACCGGCATCCAGCCGATCGAGGACCTGCTGCCGATCACGGCCTACGACCCGTCCAGGGCCAAGCCGATCGCCAACATCAACCCGCACCTGCACTACCCGATCGAGGAGGAGCTGCGGCGCCAGCTCGACCTGGGCGCGGTCGCCTGCAAGCTGCACCCCGTGCACGCGGGCGTCGCCGCCAACGACCGGCGCCTCTACCCGGCGTACGAGCTGTGCCAGTCGGCGGGCGTTCCGCTCGTCGTGCACTGCGGCACGAGCACGTTCCCAGGTGCGCTCAACAAGTACGCCGACCCGCTGTTCCTGGACGACGTGCTGCGCGACTTCCGGCACCTGGACGTGGCCCTTGCCCACGGCGGGCGCGGCTGGTGGTACGACGCGGCGGCCTTCATGGCGCTGTCCAACGAGCGGGTGTGGATCGAACTGTCGGGCCTGCCGCCGTCCCGGCTGCGCACCTACTACGGCAAGCACGACTGGGCCCGCCTCACCCGCCGCATGATCTTCGGCACCGACTGGCCGGGCGTCCCGGGCATCGCGCGCAACGCCCGCGCCGTCGCGGCGCTGTGTCCGGACGCGACGACCACGGGGCTGGTCCTGGCGGGCAACGCGGCGCAGGTGTACCGGCTCAAGCCGACGGTGTGACGTCGGCGGTCAGCCGGTCCCACGCGATCTGCGCCGTCGGGTGCCACCGCTCGTGGAGTTCGGTGAAGAGGTTCGCGGCGCGCACGCCGATCCAGTGCGGCGGCAGCAGCTCCAGCGGCAGCTGCGGGTCGAGGGCCGGGAAGCGGCGCCACGCGTCCACGAGCCGGACCTGCGCGAGCAGGGTGTCCGTGCCGGACTCGACCCGCATGCCGGCGAAGGAGTGGACGAACTCCGCGTACTCCTCGGCCAGATCGCCGAGCCGCCACGCCTGTTCCACCATGTCCCGCTCGGAGCCGATGCCCGCGAAGGGGCCGCAGAACGAGGACACCTCGGGCCCGAGCCCCAGCTCCTCCACCACCTGCTTGGCCTCCGCCTCGCGGGAGGTGTGCGGGCCCACCCACAGGCCCGGCGCGGGGCTGCCGAGACCCACCCACGTCAGCCGGGTGCGCAGCCGGTGGCGCAGTTCGCGCCTGGTCTCCGGGACGCTGACGAGCAGCACCAGCCAGCGGCCGTCCCAGCTCGACCGCGCCCGCCCGAAGGAGTAGATGCGCTCGGCGCCCTCGCTCAGCAGCGTCCTGCCGTGCTCGGTCAGCGCCCAGCGCACCCGCCGCCCGGACCGCTCGGCGGTGACGAGGCCACTCGCCGACAGCCGGTTCAGCGCCTGGCGGGCCGCCTTCTCCTCGACACCGAGCCCGTCGAGGACGCGCAACAGCGCCGAGGTCCACACGGGGGCGTCCCGCGGCAGCACGTACTCACCGAGCACGGTGAGCAGGAGAGAGCGCGCGCTCCCTGATCCGGTCGGCTTGGTCAATCCGGGCTCCTCCACTGGGCGTTGTGCCAGAGTAGCCGACTCCTGCGACAGCACGATGGCGTGGCGCCAGATGTACGTAGAGTGTCGAGGCCCCTCGCGTGGGCGTCGCCCCCCGGGTGCTCGGAGCGGGGCAGCTCACGCGTCGCGTCGGCGAAACGTCGCGAGGGCGAGGGCGAGCAGCACCGCGGTGTAGCCGGCGACCAGGGCGAGCGACGGCCAGGGGCCGAGGCTGCCGACGGCCTGCGCGCTCGCGTCCGAGGTCTGGGTCAGCTTTTCCAGGGCCGCGGTCGGCGACAGGCCGGCGATCCAGCGCTGGGCGTCGCCGAACAGCGGGCCGAAGAGCGAGGGCAGCAACAGCAGTCCGATCACGGTGGTGACAGCGCCCGCCGAGTGCCGCACCAGCGTGCCGATCGCGAGCCCGAGCAGCGCCGCCACCGCGAACGACGCGGCGATCCCGAACAGTGCGGGCCAGGGCTCGCCGGTGGCGTACTTGCCGTCGGGGAGCAGCGCGCCGCCGATGGCGAAGGCGAGGGTGCAGGAGAGCAGGGCGAGGCCGTACGTGACGAGCGCGAGGACCGCCGCCTTGGCGGCGAGGACCGTGGTGCGGCGGGGGTTGGCGGCGAGCGTGGTGCGGACGGTGCCACTGCTGTACTCGCCGGTGACGAGGAGCGCGCCGGTCACGGCGGCGAGCATCTGGGCGACGACGGTGAGGGTGAGGCTGCCACCGAGCACGGTGTCGTCGGTCTGGAGGCTGCCGCTCGCGGCCACGAACACGGCGCCCAGGACGGGCACGAGGGCCGTGGCGACGGTGGTCCACACGGTGGAGCGGACGCTGCGGAACTTGATCCACTCGTAGGCGATCTGTTCCGGCAGGGCGGCTCGCGGGGTGCGGGCGGCGGGTTCGGTCAGGAGGGTGTCCGTGGGGCTGCTCATCACAGGGCCTTCGCGGTCGTGGGGGTGGTGTACTCGGCCGAGGTGCGGGCGAGTTCCGTGTAGACGTCCTCCAACGAGGAGTGGGCGGGGGCGAGTTCGTGGACCGCGAGCCCGTGGTCGCGGGCCAGATCGCCGATCGTGGCCGCGTCCGGGCCCTCCACCCGCCAGCCGCCGCGCGGGTCGAGGCGGACGACGGCGTCCTTGGCCTCAAGGAGCGCCCGCAACTTCTCGGCCTCCGGGGCGCGGACGTAGGTGTGTGCGCGGGAGTGGGAGGCGATGAAGTCGTGGACGGTGGTGTCGGCGAGGAGCCGTCCCTTGCCGATCACGATGAGGTGGTCGGCGGTGAGTTCCATCTCGCTCATCAGGTGGCTGGAGAGGAAGACCGTGCGACCTTGCGCCGCAAGGGATTTCATCAGGTCGCGGATCCAGCGGATGCCCTCGGTGTCGAGCCCGTTGACCGGCTCGTCGAGGATGAGGATCTCCGGGTCGCCGATCAACGCGGCGGCGATGCCCAGCCGTTGCCCCATGCCGAGCGAGAACCCCTTGGTGCGTTTGCGGGCGGTGCCGGGCGGCAGGCCGACAAGGTCCAGGACCTCGTCGACGCGGCGGCGCGGCAGGCCGTTGCTCGCGGCCAGTCCGGCCAGGTGCTGGTGGGCGGTGCGGCCGCCGTGCACCCCCTTCGCGTCCAGCAGCGAGCCCACGGTGCGCAGGGGGGCGCGCAGCTCGCCGTACGGGCGGCCTGCCACGGTCACCCGTCCCCGGGTCGGGGCGTCCAGGCCGAGGACGAGCCGCATCGTGGTGGACTTGCCCGCGCCGTTGGGGCCGAGGAACCCGGTCACGCGGCCGGGCCGCACCGTGAAGGACAGCGCGTCGACGGCGGTCCTGTCCCCGTACCGCTTGGTCAGTTCGGTTGCTTCGATCATGCCTGCGACGCTACGGAGAGCGGACACGTCGGACATCCGCCGCCGGGAGTCGGCGGATACTCCCGCGGGAGTAGCCCTACCGCCCGCCGGGCCGCACGAGCCCCGTCTCGTACGCGAGAACGACCAGTTGCGCGCGGTCGCGGGCGCCGAGCTTGGTCATGGCGCGGCTGACATGCGTCTTCGCGGTCAGCGGGCTCATGATCAGTTCCTTGCCGATCTCCTCGTTGGCCAGGCCCGCCGCGACCAGGGCCATGACCTCGCGCTCCCGCTCGGTGAGCGGCGCGAGGCGTTCGGCGCCCGCTGCCTCGGGGGCCTTGAGGCGCGCGAACTCCTCGACCACCGAGCGGGTCACGGCGGGCGCCAGCAGGCTCTGCCCGGCCGCGACGGTACGGATCGCCTCGCGCAGTTCGTCCGGCTCCAGGTCCTTGATGAGAAAGCCCGCCGCCCCGTGCCGCAGCGCCTCGAAGACATAGGAGTCGACGCGGTACGTGGTGAGCATGACGACGCGGACATGGTCGAGGCCGCGGTCGGCGGCGATCCGGCGGGTGGCCTCGATGCCGTCGACGCCGGGCATGCGGATGTCCATGAGGACCACGTCGGGGCGGGTGGTGCGGACCGCCTCGACGGCCTGCGCGCCGTCCGCCGCCTCGGCGACCACGATCAGGTCGTCGGTGAGGTCGAGCAGCGCGCGAAAACCGGCCCGTACGACGGTCTGGTCGTCGGCGAGCACCACGCGCACGGTCATGGACGGTCCCCTTCGCCGGGTGTCGCGTCGGTCGGCAGCAGCGCCCGCACCCGGAAGCCGCCGTCGGCCCTGTGCCCGTAGTCGATGCTGCCACCGACCGCGCCGGCGCGCTCGCGCATGCCGATCAGTCCGAAGCCCGGCTCGCTGTCCCGGCCGGCGTGTCCCCTGCCGTCGTCGACGACCTCGACGCACAGGTGTCTCTCCTCGAGGGAGACCGAGACGGCCGTGTGTCGCGCGTCGGCGTGCTTCACCACGTTGGTCAGGGCTTCCTGCACGATCCGGTAGGCGGCGAGGTGGACCATGCGCGGGACGGCCGCGGGGTCCGGCACGTCCTGGCTCAGTGAGATCTCGGTGCCGCTGCCCGCGAAGGTGCTCACCAGCTCGGGGATCCGGTCGACTCCGGGCGCCGGGGCGATGCTCTCCGCGTCGGGTTCGCGCAGCACGGTGAGTGTGGCCCGCAGCTCGCGTACGGCCTCCTTGCCCGCTTCGCGCACGGTGCGCATCGACTCGCGGGCGACCTCGGGTCTGCGGTCGAGCGTGTCGAGGGCGACACCGGCCTGCACCGTCATGGCCGCCACGGTGTGCGCCACCACATCGTGGAGCTCACGGGCGATCCGGGTGCGCTCCTGCTGCACGCGGCGCGCCGCCTCCCGCTCCCGGTCGGCCTCCGCGCGCTCGGCCCGCGCCGCGTACTCGGCGAGCAACTCCCGCCGGGTACGCACCACTTCGCCCAGCAGCAGCGGGATCAGCGGCCACACCATCTCCAGGACGGGAAGCCCCTGCGGGTTGACGACGTCCTTGCCCACGGCCAGGGCGACCGCCCCGGACGCCGCGGCGGCGATCACCGCCACCCAGGCGGTGCACCGGCGGCTCCCCAGGACCGCGACCGTGTACAGCGCGAGGATCACCGGCAGGTTCAGCAACTCGCCGATGTGCCCGTACAGCGCCCAGCCCGCGCACGCGGCCCCGGTCACCGAGGCCACGGCGACCGGCCACCTCCTGCGCCACACCAACGCGCTCAGGGACACCGCGAGCAACGTCCAGGACACCCCGTCGGCCTGCCGGTACCCCGGCTCATTGACCGCCAGGTCGGCGCCGGTCAGCACCCCGACGACGGCCACACCCAGCAGGTCGAACCCCTGCGGCGGAAGCGCCCGCACGCGGGCCGGGAGGCGGTCGAAGGTCGTCACGATCTCACGTTAGGCGCCTCGTATCCGCCGCGCATACGCCCGTGGGAGCAGCCCCGACCGTTCAGCGCCGTCCCTTGAGCCTCTCCACACCCGCCACGCCGACGGCGGCGAGGCCGATCTGGATGGCGAGTTCGATCCAGTCGACGCCGTCGGTCTCCGCGACGTCGAAGGCGCCGGCGAGGCCGGTTCCGATGAGCGCCGCGACGATGCCGACCAGGAGCGTCCACAGGATGCCGATGCGCTGGCGGCCCGGAATCGCCAGGCGGCCGAGCACGCCGATCACGATGCCGATGACGATCGCGGTGAAGATGCCGGAGATCTCCATGCCTGTCTGCCTCTCCTCGATCCGACGATTCGACGTTTCGACACGGCTGTCGAATGTCGATGTACGTGTTCCCCGGCATGAGGGACGCAGTCCCGCCGACGACGGTTGAGCGCGGAAGGTGGCGCAGACCCCACCATGGGAACGGTGGCTGACCGGCTCCCGGCGCCGGTCACAACTCCCTATCGTCAGCGGCATGTTGAAAAGGGCAGCACACGTGGCCATCGCCGTCGCTCTCGCCTCCGGGGCCGTGGTGGCCACGGCCACCACGGGCGTCGCCGCCACCAAGGACCCGACCGTACGGACCGACAAGGGGCTCGTGCGCGGTGCGGCCGACGCCTCCGTCCGCACCTTCGAGGGCATCCCCTACGCCGCCCCGCCCGTGGGCGAACTCAGATGGGCCCCGACCGCTCCGGCGTCCCGGTGGCGCGGCGTCCGGGACGCCACGCGGCCGGGCCCCGCCTGCCCGCAGACCGGACTCGTCCCGCCCGCGGGGCCGCACTCGGACACGGAGGACTGTCTGACCCTGAATGTGACGTCCCCCGCCGGGAGTTCACCGCGCCCGCGGCCCGTCATGGTCTATCTGCACGGCGGGGACCACACCGACGGCGAGGGCGCGATGAACGGTGCCGCGCGGCTCGCCGCCCGGGGCGGAGTCGTCGTCGTGACCGTCAACTACCGCCTTGGGGCGCTGGGTTACCTCGCCCACCCCGACCTGGAGGAGAAGGGCGCCGAGTCCGGCAACTACGGGTTCCTCGACCAGCAGGCCGCCCTGCGGTGGGTGCAGCGCAACGCGGCCGCGTTCGGCGGCGATCCCGACAACGTCACCCTCTTCGGCCAGTCCGCCGGAGCCACCAGCACGTGCGCCCACCTCGTCGCCCCCACCTCGGCGGGCCTCTTCGACCGGGCGATCCTGCAGAGCGGCGCGTGCACACGGGACGAGGCGACGACGACGCGGTCCGACGCGCTGCGGCAGGGCGAGGTGACGGCAAAGGACATCGAGAAGACGCAGCACATCGACGACTGGCGCACCGCGACCCCCGACCAGCTGGTGCACCCCTTCGGCACCGGGCCGCACTACGGACCCGTGTACGGCGGCACGCTGCTGCCCCGCACACCCCGACAGGCCTTCGCCGACGGCCGGTTCAACAAGGTTCCCGTGCTGCAGGGCAGCACCCGCGACGAGGCCCTCGCCGCCGTCTACGGCATGGAGCTGGCCAAGCGGCAGCGCACCGGCGACCCGGACGCCACCCTCGACGAGAGCGACTACCGCACCCAGCTGGAGGCCACCTTCGGCGAGGAGAAGGCCGAGGCGGTCGCCGCCGAGTACCCCGTCGCCGGGCACGCCGGCTCCCCGGCACTCGCCCTCGGTGCGGCGCTCACCGACGGCGACCACGGCCGCGCCACGGTCGCCACCGGGCAGGCCCTGTCTCGCCATGTCCCCACGTACACCTACGAGTTCGCCGACGACCCCACGCCCTGGTACAGCGATCCGGCCTACGCCGAGCCCTCGTTCCCGGCCGGCGCCATGCACACCTTCGACCTTCCCTACCTCTTCGAGCTCTCAGCCCACCGGCCGCTCGACGCGCGGCAGCGGGCGCTGTCCGCCGCGGTGATCGACATCTGGACGGACTTCGCCCGCACCGGCAGAGCCCCGTGGAAGCGCACCACCCCGTCGGCGCTCAACGCCCGGGCGCTCGCCTCGGGCCCTGGCGGCATCCGGTCCGTCGACTACGCGAAGGAGCACCACGACGCCTTCTGGAAGTCGCTCGGCTGACCGGGCCGCTCAGGCCGCCGCCTGCGGGTGGGTGAGCCGGGCCAGGAGGTCGTCGAGGGCGACGAGCCCGGTCAGGCGGCCGGTGTCGTCGCGCACGACGGCGAGCGAGGCCCGGCGGTGGCGGAGCTGTTCGATGGCCTGGCCGACCGTGTCGGTCGTCAGCAGCTCCGGCACCGGTCGCGCCAGGTCGCCCGCGGTGGCGGCACGCCCCCGGCTGCGGGCGATCAGCGCGTCGCGGGCGTGCACGGAGCCGACGATCCGGTCCCCCGCCCGTACGAGGAGGCGGCTGCGGTCGCGGGCCGCGGCGGTGGCGAGGATCGCGTCGAGGTCCGCGTCCGCCGCGACGGAGGTGATCCGTGCGGCGGGCGTCTGGAGGTCGCCGACCGGAGTGAGCGGTTCGACCAGCGAGCTGGTGATCAGCTCCGAGTCGTCCTTGCTGATCAGGCCGAGCCGCTCGGACTCCACGACGAGGTGGGTGAGCTGCTCCCGGTTGTGGACCTCGGCGAGTTCGTCGCGCGGGGTGACCCGGCACATCCGGACCAGCGCGTTGCTGACCTTGTTGAGGACCCAGATGAGGGGGCGGACCGCCTTGACCGCGGCGCGGAACGGTGGTGCGAGGAGCATCGCCGAGCGCTCGGGGTGGGCGATCGCCCAGGACTTGGGCGCCATCTCGCCGACGACCATGTGCAGGAACACGACGACGATCATCGCGAAGGCGAAGGAGACGCCGTAGCTGAGTCCGCTGGGCAGTCCCCAACCGTGCAGCAGCGGGTCCAGCTCGTGCGAGATCGCCGGCTTGGAGATGGAGCCGAGGCCCAGCGTGCAGATGGTGATGCCGAGCTGGGCGCCCGCGAGCATCAGCGACAGCTCGCGCATCCCGGCGAGCGCCGCCTTGGCGCCGCGCGCGCCGGACGCGACCGCCTGCTCCATGCGGTGCCGTTTCGCGGCGACGAGGGCGAACTCGGCGGCCACGAAGAATCCGCTGCCGATCAGGAGGAGGAGCGTGACGAAGAGGGCCATCGGGAAGCTCATGAGCGCGACTCCTCCTCGGTGTCGGCGGATGCGAGGGCGGGTTCGACGGTCAGGTGGACGAGTTCGGGTACGTGGCGGTCGAGGGTGCGGACGTCGATGACGGCGTGCTCGCCGTCGCCCGCCAGGTCGACCGTGACCCGGTCGCCGATCGCGGGGAAGCGGCCGAGGCGGTCCACGATCAGGCCGGCCACGGTGTCGTAGTCCTCCTCCTCGGGCAGCTCGACGCCCGTGGCCTCGGCGATCTCGTCGATGCGGCGGCCCGCGTCGACCACCCAGCCGGTGCCGTCCGGATCCTGGACCGCCAGCTGGGTCTCGCGGTCGGTCTCGTCGGCGATGTCACCGACCAGTTCCTCCGCGATGTCCTCGTACGTGACGACGCCCGCGACGCCGCCGTGCTCATCGAGGACGACCGCGAACTCGTCGTCGGCCTCCCGCATCCGGTCGACAGCGGCGGGGAGCTGGAGCGTGTCCGGCAGCAGGAGGGGCCGGCGGGCCAGGGTCCCGGCCGGGGCGCTCGCGTACGCCGACTGCTGAAGGCGCATCAGTTCGCGTACGCCGAGGACGCCCGTGACGTCGTCGGGGTGGTCGCCCATGACCGGGTAGTTCGAGTGGCCGTGCTTGGCGATCAGCTCGATGGCGTCGGCGGCCGTGGCCTCCTTACGGACGAAGACCGCGTCGGCACGCGGCACCATCACCTGGTCCAGCGTCCGCTCGTTGAACTCCAGGGCGTGGTCGAGGAGGGTGGCGGTCTCGCGGGGCAGCTCGCCCTGCTGATGGGACTCGCCGATGAGATGGCTGAGTTCCTCCAGCGTGGCGCCGTGGTGCAGCTCCTCGACGGGTTCGATGCCGACCTTGCGCAACAGTTTGTTGGCGGCGCTGTCGAAGAGGCGCACGACGGGGCCGACGACCTTCAGGTAGCCGAGTGTGGACCCGGCGAGGGACTTGGCCAGGCGTTCGGGGACGGCGAGCGCGAGGTTCTTCGGGGCCAGCTCGCCCAGCACCATCTGTACGACGGTGGCCAGGACGAACGCCAGGACCACCGAGATGCCCGTCACCGCGGCGGCCGGGATGCCGATGCCCTCCAGGGCCGGGCGCAGCAGGGTCGAGACGGACGGTTCGGCGAGGAAGCCGACGACCAGGCCGGTGACCGTGATACCGAGCTGGGCGCCGGACAGCATGAAGGACAGCCGCTCCAGGACCTTGAGGGCCTTGGCCGCCTTCTTGTCGCCCGCCTCTGCGGCGCGGGCGAGCGCGAGCCGGTCCGCCGCGACGTACGCGAATTCCTGGGCCACGAAATAGCCGGTCCCCGCGGTCAGTACGAGGACCGCGAGGAGGCCGAGCACAGCACTCAGCATGTGCCACCACCTCGCCGCGTGCCGTGCTCACCGATCAGGGGGCGGGGTGGTCGGGGACTGTGCCCCGCTGAGTCCGTCGGTCTGGCGGACAACCGGCTGCTCCTTCGCGTTTTGCTTTCTCTTTGCCTTCGCTGTGACAACGCCCGGCGCGGCGCCGCCGTTCCCGACCACTCTCCGTCGGGGCCGTGCACGGCGCCACCGCACCTCCCATCGGGCCCCCGGGGGCGACCAGGGATGATGGACTGGCCCCCGCACCCAGCCACCAGGAGGAGCCGGTGACGACGTCCCGCCACAGCACCCCACGACGCGCCCAGGGCGAGCTGGAGGCCCAGGTCCTGGCCGCGCTGCGCACGGCCGATGCGCCGGTGAGCGCCGGGTGGGTGCGCGACCGGATGGACGGCGACCTCGCGTACACCACCGTGGTGACGATCCTGGCGCGGTTGCAGGCCAAGGACGCGGTCACCCGGCGGCGCGAGGGGCGCTCGTTCGTGTGGACGCCCATGGCCGACGAGGCCGGGCTCGCCGCGTTCAAGATGCGCAAGGTGCTGGATGGCGAGGCGGACCGGGAGGCCGTCCTGGCCAGCTTCGTCACCTCGCTGCCCGAGGGCGACGAGCAACTGCTGCGGGACCTGCTGCGGCGCGCGGAAGCCGACGAGGGCGCGGCGGACGAGGGCGCGAGGGCCGACGACGAGGAAGGCACGGACTGAGCCGTGGGCATCTTCGTCTTCCTGCCGCTCGTGCTGCCGCTGACGGCCTGGCCGGTGGCCCGGCTGGCCACCCACCGGCTGCATCCGCGCACCGCGACCCGGCTCCTGACCTGCGTGACCGCCGTGATGGCGGTGTGCAGCACGGTGTGCCTGGCCCTCCTGATGGTGGTCGGCACCGCGCAGCTGCCGGGTAATCCGCTGCCGGACGGCTGGTCGGATCCGGAAGTGCGGGCCGCGGTGCCGCAGGACGAGATCGCGGGCAAGGCGGCCATTCCGGCGCTGCTCGCCGTCGTCACCACCTGCGCCCGCACGCTCTCGCGCCACTTCACGCTGCGCCGCCGCGCCCACGCCGCGCTCGCGGGACTGCCCGCCACACAGGTCGCGGTGCTGCCCGACCCGCAGGCGTACGCGTACGCGCTGCCCGGTGGCGGGCGCGGCCGGGTCGTCGTCAGCACCGCGCTGCTCGACCGGCTCGCGCCCGCGGAGCGGCGGGCCCTGTTCGCCCACGAGCGGGCCCATCTGACGGGCCGCCACCACCGCCTGCTGCTGACCGTGCGCCTGGCCGCCCGCGCCAACCCGTTTCTGCGCCCGCTGAGTTCGGCCGTCGCCTTCACGGCCGAGCGGTGGGCCGACGAGGAGGCGGCCGTGCTCGTGGGTGACCGCAAGGTGGTCGCGCGGGCCATCGGCAAGGCGGCCCTGTCGCCCGGCGGGGCGAGCCAGCCGGTCTTCGCGGCGTTCGCCGCTCCCGGTCCGCTGCCCCGCCGCGTCGCCGCGCTGCTCGCGCCGCCGCCCGGGGTGCAGGGCCGGGCCACGGCGTTCACGTCCGTCGGCCTCGCGACGTGGACGGCGGGGTTCGGCGCGGCGGCCTCCGCCATGTCGTCCGCCAACTCCGCACTCACCCTGGCGGCCACGCTGCACGCGGCGACCCCGCTCTGAGCGACACATGGACCCGGGCTTTCTAGAGGTCGAACTCGGTCGGTGCCAGGCCGAGCATCTGGCAGGCCTCGCGCACGACGCCCCGCTCGGTCGGGTCGAAGTCGCCGTCCGCGCCGCCGATGACGATGCCGATCTGGATCACGGCGCGCGCCTCGGCCTCCTTCTTCTTCGCCTTGGCGACCTCCTGCAACACGCTGACCTTGCCGAAGTCGAAGTCGGCCGTCAGCTTGTCGAGGTTGGCCTCGAAGCGCTTCTGAAGGTCCGTGGCGTCGAAGTTCTGAAGCACCTCATTGCTCATGATGAGCTGCGCGACGCGGCGCCGCTCCGAGGCGTCGATGGTGCCGTCGGCCGCCGCCACCAGCGCGCACATCGCCATGGACGCGTCCCGGAACGCCCCGGACTTCAAGTCGTTCTTCTTCGCCACCAACTGCGTCTGCATGGTCGACGCGGATTCCTTGATGCGGTCCCACAGGGCCACGGGTGCTCCTCAGATCGTGAACTCGTACGGCGCTGTTCGCGCGCCCTTACTTCTACAGCACTGTAGAAACTGGCGAAGCTCCGGGAAAGTTCCGCCCCACCTCTATACTTCTACACGCCTGTAGAACACGTCTCGCGCTCACAAGGGAGTTCACCCCCCGATGGTGTTCAAACGACTGCTCGGCTCGCTCGGCGTGGGCGGGCCCACCGTCGACACGGTCCTCCCCGACTGGACCACCGCCCCCGGCGGCACCGTCTCCGGCCAGATCCACCTCAAGGGCGGCAGCGGCGACTTCGAGATCGAGCACATCACCCTGGAACTCGTCGCCCATGTCGAGGCGGAGACCTCCGAGGATGCGGCGGGCGAGGGCCACGGCACCGTGGCGTTCGACCGGTTCGTGGTCGGCGGCGGCTTCCGGCTCGTCGCCGGCGCCGAGTACAGCGTGCCGTTCACGGTGACGCTGCCGTGGGAGACGCCGATCACCGAGCTGTACGGGCAGCCGCTCGGCATCGCCCTCGGCGTCCGCACCGAACTCTCGGTCGCCGGCGCCAAGGGCAAGGGGGACCTCGACCGGCTCGCCGTCGGGCCGCTCCCCGTACAGGAGGCGATCCTTGAGGCCTTCGGGCAGCTCGGGTTCGGCTTCACGTCCGCGGACCTGGAGTACGGGCACATCGGCGGCACCGGTCAGCGGCTCCCCTTCTACCAGGAGATCGAGTTGGCGCCCTCGCCCCAGTACGCGCACGCCGTCAAGGAGATCGAACTGACCTTCCTCGCCGCACCGGGCGGCATGGAGGTGGTCCTCGAGGCCGACAAGCACGGCGGCCTCCTCTCCGGCGGCCACGACGCACTCACCCGCTTCACCGTGGCGCACGAGGACGCCGGACGTCCGGACTGGAACGCGGTCGTCGACGGCTGGGTACGGGAGTTGGTCGAGCACCACTCCGCCTACGGGCCGGGCGCCTCGTACGGGCATGATGGCGGGCACCGCTCGGGGCCCGGCGTGGGAACGGCCGTGGCGGTCGGCGCGGCCGGGCTCGCGGTCGGTGTGGTGGGCGGCATGGTGGCCGCCGAAGTCGTCGACGAGGTCGGGGACTTCTTCGAGGGTGACGACGAAGGCGACGACGAGGGCGGCGAGGACTGACCATGTTCGGACTCAGTGAACTCGCCATCGTGCTGATCGTGATCGCGGTCGTGATCGGTGTGAAGAAGCTGCCGGAGCTGACCCGCAGCGCGGGCAAATCGGCCCGCATCCTCAAGGCCGAGGCGCGGGCCATGAAGGAGCAGGACGACGAGCATCAGCCGCCGCCGCGCGTCATCCAGGGCGAGACGGTGACCCCGCCCCCGCGGGAGCCGGGGCAGGAGTCACCCAAGCAGTAGCCCGCCTCAGGGCGTCGGTTGCAGCTTCTCGAAGAAGAACTCGTGCTTCAGGTACGACGTGTCGTATTCGTGGCCCGGATGCGGCGGGAGCAACTGCGCGGCCTGGAACAGCCGCCAGCCGTCGAGGAGGGCTTCGAGGCCCGTCTCGTACGGCGGCTCGTCGCTGTCGCCCGTGGTGTGGTCGGTGGTCCCGGTGCCGTCGTAGCGGGCCCAGCCGACCACCTTCGCGTCGAGCGCCGAGTTGGCGAGGTAGAGGACGAGTACCTGCTGTCTCATGTGTGGCTCCCGAGGGTGGGACGGTTGGAGACCCGGGTCACCCAGTGGTCGAGGTCGAAGGTGTCGTCGCCGGTCAGGGCGCGCCACAGCCGGATCCGGTTGTGGATCTCCAGGCGTCCGGTGGCGTGCTCGTACCAGGGGAAGACGTGCCGGAGTTCGTCGCCGACCGCCGGGTCGTCGAGGTCCGAGGTGTCCCACAGGCGCACCTGCGGCACCGTCGGATTGAACCGGATCTTGAACATGTAGCGCCGGATGTCGCTGTCGTTGCGGCGCCCGCCGTGCCAGATGCCGTGGTGCATCAGGAGGACGGTGCCGGCGGGGCAGGTGAGCCGGTTCTGGCCGCGCAGGTTCTGGTAGCGGCCGGTGTCGGTTTCGTTGATGTGTCTCAGATGGCTGCCCGGCACGCTCAGGGTGCCGCCCATGTCGAGCGTCACGTCCTGCGGGTAGTACATGAGTTGGACGTCGAAGGCGTCAGGGCGCACATCGATGATCGCGTCTGCGTGGAGCGGTTGTGCGGTGCCCTCGCGGGCCTCGCGCACATGCACGGCGTGGTGGTCGACTTCCGGGTCCGGGCCGACGAGGCTGCGCAACGCGCCCACCACGGCGGGCAGTTCGAGGAGCCGACGGGCGAAGGAGCCCTCCGGGTAGGCCTTCGGGACGGGCGTGCCGTACGGCGGGGCGGGAATTCCGGCCTCGAAGACGTCGACGGCTTGTCGGTTCAACTCCTCGGGCACGACCGCGTCGAGGCGGAGCGAGCCGTGGGCGACGAAGCGCGCCATCTGTACGGAGCTCAGCAGCTGCTCACTGGTTGGCATGAGGCAAACGTAGACAGCCGATGTCCCCGCGTCGTGGGCTGTATCGGGCCTCTCCTGGTAATTTCCCGGCATGGCCGAGAGCGTCGCACTGCCGTTGGACGAGCCGCCCCACGTGGTCAGCGCGGGCGTCGGCGTCCACGGCGGGCAGGGATTGCGCGAGTCCTTCCGGCTGCCCGACCTGTGGCAGCTGCACCTCTACAGCTACGCGGGCGAGCTGACCCTCGACGGGCACCACCACCCGATCCGGCCGGGACACATCAGCCTGATCCGGCCGGACACCGAGGCCCATTTCCGTTACGCGTCGCGGCGCAGCGAGCATCTGTACGCGCACTTCCGGCTGCCCGGCCGCGACCCGCAGGCGCTGCGCCGCGTGCCGGTGATGCAGGACGCCGGAGCGCAGGCGGCGCTGCTCGGCGCGTTGCTGGGGAGCGCGGTGGCGGCCATGCCGACGGCGCGGGCCCGGGCCTGCGCCGAGGTGTGGACAGTGCTGTGGCACACCACCCACCTGGGCACGCCGGAACGGGCCGGGCGCCCGCATCCGGCGCTCGCGGCGGCGACGGAGTACGTCGAGAGGTCCCTCGCGACGCCGCTCACGGTGCCGGGGATCGCTGCCGCGGCGGGCGTCTCCCCCGGCCATCTGACGCGGCTGTTCCGCGCCGGGACGGGAGACACCGTGGTGGCCTGGATCCGCAGGCGCCGGATGGAACGCGCCCGGCACCTGTTGCAGTCCTCGACGCTCGCGATCAGCGCGGTCGCGGCAACGGTGGGCATCCCGGACCTACAGGCGTTCAACAAGACGTGCCGCAGGGAGCTCGGCGCGTCCCCGCGCGAGGTGCGGGGGCGTCGCCCGGCGGTGTGAACGCCATGTCGAATCTCCCTGTACGGGCGAGGTGTTGACGTCCGGCAGCCAAGGGCTCAGGTCCCGGCCGAAGGACGCGGCCCAGGCGTCGTCGGGCCGGTCGGGGGTACGCGAGGTGGTCATGGGGTGGCCTCCGGGACGACCGTGTTCACGGCCTGGTAGACGGCCCGCTCCCCGCCTTCGGGGACACGGTGCAGTGCGGTGATGCCGCGCGCGGCCAGGGCGGTGGGGTCGGTGGCCGAGGAGAGGACGAGCGCGGGCCGGGTGCCGGTGCTCGCCAGGCGCATCCAGGTGTCGAAGACGGCTCCCCCGGGGCCGAGCGACCCGCGTGCCACGGGTGTGTCCGCGTCGTCGACGTCGATCACGACGGCCGCAGGACGCTCGGGCACGGCCGGGGGCGCGGCCCGCAGTTCGGCGGCGACCTCCGCGAAGCGGCGGCCGGTCGGCTTGGGGCGGCGCCGGGAGTCGACCAGGCCGAGGGTGTACTCGAGTTCGGGGAAGTCGCCGAAGCGGCGCGGCACGTCGTGCGAGCACCACCAGGTGACACCCCACAGGTTCGCGGTCGTCGCGGCGGAGCGGACCGTGGCCTCAAGGAAGCCGGGGGCCTCGTCGGCGGTCATGCAGTTGAGGGGCGCGCCCACTTCCTGAAGCCAGATGGGCCGGTCCCGGTCGGTGACGAAGGCGCGGGACAGCTCGATCAGGTACTCGGCGTGGTGGTCGGTCTCGAAGGAGCGGCTGCCGTAGCGCTGCGCGGTGCCGTTGAACACCCAGGAGTGGATGGACGTGAGGGCCCCGGCGCGGCTGGCGTGGGCCGGGGTGAAGGGGTGGCCGTCGAGGTACCAGACGGCGTCGTAAGCGCTGTGCAGGTGTTCCTTGCCGGGGGCGGCCGTCCCGGCGGCGAGGAGGGTGTCGAGCCAGGAGGTGATCTGGCGGGCGTCGGCGCGCATGGGGCTGGGGTGCGGGTCGCCGGAGAACTGGTTGAGTTCGTTGCCGAGGGTCAGGCCGAGGAAGTTCGGCCGGTCGGCGAGCCCTTCGGCCAGACTGCGCACGAGGAGTGCCTGCCCGGCGACGGCGTCCGCGTCGGTGAACATGTTGCGGCGGTGCCAGGTGTCGAGCCAGGCGGGCACGAAGTCGAAGCTGGACAGGTGTCCCTGGAGCGCGTCGACGGAGGCGTCGAGGCCGAACTCGGCCGCCGTGTCGACCACGGCGCGGACGTCCTCGACCGCCTGCGGGCGCACCCAGGTGCGATTGGGCTGGAGCTGCGGCCACAGCGGCATGAGGCGCACATGGTCGAGGCCGAGTGCGGCCAGGCCCTCGAAGTCGCCGCGCACCTCGTCGAGGTCGAGCCGCATCCAGGAGAACATCCACGACTGGGACGGGGTGTAGTTGGCGCCGAAACGCAGGCCGCGGTGCGCGTGGTTGCTCAACGTGCGGGGTTCCTTCGGTCGAGTGGGGGTTCTGGTGCTGCCGGCCTCGTGGTCAGAGACGGCCGAGCGCGGCGGGGCCCGGACCACTTCGGCCTACCGTGGCCCGAGCGGAAAACTAAGGCGCTTTGGCCTCGATGCGTTCGCGGGTGGGGCGCAGGACGGCCACCACGGGGCGGCCGGTGACGAGGCGGTCGTCCTCGACGAAGCCCTCCTCCCGTCCGGTCAGGGCCCGGACCAGGTGTCCGCGCCAGGTGTGCAGCAGGTCCCGTGCCGCCGGATCGCCCGCCAGGTTGTGCTCTTCGTGCGGGTCGGCGGTGAGGTCGAAGAGCTGCTCGTGTCCTTCGCCCGACATCCACAGGTACTTGGTGTGTCCGTCGGTCACCCATTGCAGGGACTGGTCGAGCAGTACGTGCTCGCCGTGCAGCACCGGCCGCCAGTCGTCCGGCTGTTCGCCGCGCAGCAGCGGCGCGAGGCTGCGTCCGTCGCAGGTGTCGGGGACGGGGAGCCCGGCCAGGTCGAGGAGGGTCGGCATGATGTCGCGCAGCTCGACGACCTCGTCGGCGACGTTCCCGGCCGCGTACCCGTCGGGCAGTGCGCCGAACAGCAGGGGGACGCGGGCCGAGCCCTCGTAGCCGTATCCCTTGCGTAGGAGGTGGTGTTCGCCGAGCATCTCGCCGTGGTCGGAGGTGAACGCGATGACCGTGTCGTCGCGCAGGCCGAAGTCCTCCAGGGCCGTGCGGATGCGATGGATCTGGAGGTCGATGTGGGCCATGTGCCCGTAGTAGCCGGCCCGTGCGCGGTGCAGGGTCCGGGCGTCGGTGCGGCCGGCGAAGGCCTCGTGGTCGCCGTCCTTGCGGTGGGCGGCGAAATCGTCCGCCCAGTCGCCCACCACCGGTTCGTACGGCGGGAGTTGGAGGTACTCGTCGAAGGCCCACCGCGGCGGGTCGTACGGCGGGTGCGGCCGGTGGAAGGACAGGTACAGGAAGAACGGCCGTGAGGGGTCGCGCCGGTACAACCACTCGCTGGTCTGGCTGGCGATCCAGTTCGTCGGGTGCAGATGTTCCGCCTTGTCCCAGGGGCGGGCGACGACGGAGTTGCAGCCCGCGCCGTGGTCGCCGTACTCGGCGTCGGGGCTCATGCCGGGCTGGCGGCGCAGCCAGGGCACGTAGTCGTCGAAGAAGGCGAAGTCGCGGCGGTGTTCGCGGCGGGCGTGGTGGAGGAAGCCGTCGTGCAGGACGACGTCGTCGAAGCCCGCGCGGGCCCGCTCGGGCCACACGTGCATCTTGCCGATGGCCTGTGTCTGGTAGCCGCCGCGGCGCAGCTCGCTCGCGAGGGTGACCGGGTGGGCCGTCTCGAAGGGCACCCCCTCGACGTAGCCGACGCGGCCGTGGCGCTCCTGGGACTGGCCGGTGAACAGGGCGGCGCGGGCGGGGATGCAGGTGGGGGTGGCGGAGTAGGCGGAGGTGAACCGCGTGCCGGAGGCAGCCAGTTGGTCGAGGTGCGGGGTGCGTACGTGGGGGTGTCCCGCGGCGGACAGGCAGTCGCCGCGCCACTGGTCGACGCAGATGAGGACGAGGTTCGGTGCGGACACGGGCGTCGCCTTTCTCGTGTTCTTCTCAGGTGTCCCGTGCGGTCGGCGGGGTGCGGCCGCAGCGGGAGCTGGTGCGCTCGATGAGTTCGGGGATGCTCACCACGGTGTCGGCGGTGGCGTCGTCGGTGCCGTCGAGGATGGCGATGAGCCGGGTGGCGACGTCGGTGCCGAACGCGAACGCGTCGCGGCCCAGGGCGGTGAGCGGCGGCTCCATCGCGCCGGCGATGGGGGTGTCCTCCCAGACGACGACGCACACGTCGGCGGGTGTCGCCAGGCCGAGCCGGCGGATCTCGCCGACCCCGGCGACCGCGAGGATCTCGTTGTCGTACACGAGCGCGGTGGGCCGGTCGTCGGACGCCAGGAGCAGCCGGGTCGCCTTCGCGGCCGACGACGCGGAGAAGTCCGTGGACATCACCATGTGCCCGGACATCCCGTGTTCGCGGGCTCCGGTGTGGAAGGCGTCTACGCGGCGGGCGATGTGCAGCATCTCGCCCTCGCCGCAGACGTAGGCGATGGATTCGTGGCCCGTGTCGTGCAGGTGGGTGACGATCCGGCGCATCGGCTCGCGGTCGTCGATCGCGACGGCCGGCAGCCTGCGGCGCGGGTCGGGGCCGCCGGCGATCAGCGCGGGCAGGCCGAGGTCGGCGAGCGCGTCGGGTCGCGGGTCGTCGACGCGCAGGTCGACGAGGACGACGGCGTCGACCCGGCCCCCGACCTGCCACATCCGGTACGTCTCGATCTCCGCCTCGACGGAGTCGACGACCTGGAGCAGCAGCGCCTGCCGCCGTTCGCTGAGCACGCTCTGCAGGCCCGTCATGAACCGCAGGAAGAACGACTCGGAGCCGACGTCCCGCGCGCTGCGGGCGATGACCAGGCCGACCGTTCCCGACCTGGCGCCGGTGAGCACCTTGGCGGCGTGGTGCGGGACCCAGCCGTGTTCGTCGGCCACGGCGAGGATGCGCCGCCGCGTCTCGTCCGACACACCGGGCTTGCCGTTGAGCGCGAACGACGCCGCCGTCTCGGACACCCCGGCGAGCTTGGCGATGTCGCGCAGGGTCAGGCGACGCGGACGTGCGGGCATAGGGGGGGGCTCCGTTCCGGGTGACGAGGACAGGGGCCGGCCCGGGCGGCCCCCAACCGGCCCCCGGAGCACGCCCCTTGGGCCGGATCTCCTCGCGCCGCGACTTTAGCGCTTTAGTTCGGCACGGGGGAAGACCGCCGTCACGGCCGCCCGCCGAACTCCCAGTTGTGCACCTCGATGTCGGCGTACCGCCCCGGGGTCAGAACGGCGCGGGCGGCGTCCGCGTCCGGCGCCCGCAGGAGCGCCGCCGTACCCAGCCAGGTGGCGCCGTCGTCGGACAACAGCGGACCGTAGGCGATCAGTTCGTGTGCGCCACGGGGTACGTCCGGGGCGAGGTCGACGGCAGAACCTGCACCGAGGCCGAGCACGAGATACCGGTTGCCTCCGGTGCGGCCGCCGGGGAAGTCCCACATGGTGCGCCCCAGCACATTGCGCCAGCGCCTCAGCAGGACGTCCCGGTAGGCACCCGCCTGGTAGCCCGGCTCGTCGAAGGCGAACGCGCGGGCCGCCGCGGCGTCGGGAAGGTCGAGGATGTGCACGCTCCCGGTGAGGGTCTCGCCGTCGTCCAGGAACGTCGGGCCGCGCGCGATCATCTCCTTCGCGTACCCGTCCATGTAGGACCAGTGCCGCTCGACCAGTTCGTGTCGCAGCGCCAGTGAGTCCTTGCGGTCGCGGTGGTAGCAGAGGAATTCCATGCCCGCAGCATCTCCCCCGGGCGGCGGCTCCGTCCGTCGCTCGACCCTTTTACGCGGCCCGGAACACACATGGAAACGGCCGTTTCTGGAAAACCTTGCGCCTGAGTTCTCTCGGCACCATCCGAACGCGCCCGCCGGCGGCCGCACCGCGCCGCTCCAGGTCCACCGGAGAAAGCGAGAACGCACGTGCTCAGACGAAACCGCCGCACGACGCGGCGACTGTCGGCCGCCGGCGCGGCCGCACTCGCCCTCGCCGCCGTGGCCGCATGTTCCGGTTCCGACGGCGCTTCGTCCAAGGGCGCGGGCGGACCCCTGGTCTTCGGGATCACCGCGGACGCGACGCAGCTCCTGCCCTGGACCGCCACCGCCGTCCAGTCCCAGCAGGTCCTCGGCCAGGTCTACAGCTCGCTCCTCGACCAGGACGACGAGCTCGCCCCGGTCGCGGGGCTCGCCAAGCTGCCCGAGGTCTCGAAGGACGGCCGCACCTACACCTTCACGTTGAGGTCCGGCGTCACGTTCACCGACGGGTCCGCGCTCGACTCCGCCGACGTCAAGTACAGCCTGGAGAAGATCCTCGACCCGGGTATCAAGGCCGTGGCGCGCAGTTCGCTCGCCGCCGTGCGAAGGGTGGCCGCTCCCGACAAGACGCACGTCATCCTGTCGCTCAAGGCGCCGGACGCCTCGCTCGTCACCGCGCTGACCAGCGTCAACACGGTCGTCCTGCCGTCCGACAAGTCCCTGGCCGAGCTCAAGCGCAGGCCCGTCGGCTCCGGGCCCTACGCGTATCGGAGCCGCACCGCCAACCAGTCCATCACCTTGGCGCGCAACCCCGACTACTTCCGGGGCAGGCCGGGCCTGCGCTCCCTGGAGTTCCGCGTCATTCAGGACAAGAACTCGCTTGCGTCGGCACTGCGTTCCGGCACCGTCGACATGGCGATCTTCGACGACGCGGTCACCGCGAAGGCCGCGAAGTCGGACTCCGTCGCGATCCGCTCGGTCGACCAACTGGACTATCACGCGCTGCAATTGCGCGCCGACTCGGCCACCTTCCGCAAGCTCGACACACGGCTCGCCGTGCAGTGCGCCATCGACCGCAAGCAGGTGATCAAGACCGCCGCGCTCGGCCAGGGCAAGGTCGTGGGCCCCTTCACCTCGCCCGCCTTCGCCTCCGACCCCGACGCACGGCCCTGCCCGCAGCGCGACATCAAGGCCGCCAAGAAGCACCTCGCGGACTCGGGACAGCCCAAGGGCTTCGCGTTCACCGCGCTCGTCCCGCAGGGTCTGTACTCCACCGCCACCGACGAGGCGCAGAACATCCAGGCCCAACTCGGCGACGTCGGCATCAAGATGAAGATCGAGACGCTGGACTCCAGTGCCTACGTGGACCGTTGGCTCGCCGGGAAGTTCGACGCCGCGCTCGCCCTCAACGGTGCGGTGGCCGACCCCGCCCCCGCGTACGCCCGCTACTTCACCAGCGGCGGCAACTTCAACAAGGTCGCCGGTTACCGCTCCGCCGCCCTGGACAAGCTGTTCGCCCAGGGCATCGCGACCGACGAAACCGGCGCCCGCAAGCAGATCTACGCCAAGATCTCGCGGAACCTGGAGGACAACGCTGCCTGGATCTGGCTCTACAGCGGGCGCAGCCACATCGCCACGAACACGCGCGTGCACGGGTTCCGGCCGGTGATCGACGCGAGTCTGCAGAGCCTGTGGGAGACGAAGCTCGCATGACGGCATCCCTGCACATGTCGTCGCGGGGCGGTATCGGCCGCCTGGTCACGCACCCGGTCACGCGCCGCGTCGCCGAGGCGGTGCTCACCCTGGTCGGTGTGTCCGTGCTGACCTTCGTGGTGCTGCGGGTGCTGCCCGGCGACCAGATCACCGCCGCGTACGGCACCGACGCGGGCGACCTCACCGCCGCCCAGCGCGCCCAACTGCGCGCCTACTACGGCCTCGACCAGCCGCTCGCGGGGCAGTACCTGTCCTGGCTCGGCGGGATCCTCACCGGCAATCTGGGGTTCTCCGCGAACGCGGACCAGAGCGTCGCGCGACTGACCGCGCACGCCCTGCCCGTGACCCTCGAACTCGCGGTCCTCGCCATCGTGCTGGCCCTCGCCCTGGGCGTGTCCGGCGGCCTGCTCGCCGCCTCCCGGCCCGGTGCGCTGCGGGACGGCGCGACGCAGACGGCGAGCCTGCTCGCGCTGTCCGCGCCGGTCTTCCTCACGGGTACCGTCCTCGCGCGTGTGCTCGCCGACGCCTTCGGCTGGAACCCCAACGGCCAGACGTACGCACCCCTGACCGCGCACCCGTCCCTCAACCTCCAGCAGATGGTGCTGCCCGCGCTCGTGCTCGGCGTGAGCATCGCCTCGCCGATCGCGCAGACCACGCGGACGGCGATCCTCGACATCCGCGGCGAGGACTTCATCAACACGGCCCGCGCCAAAGGTGTGCCGGAACGGGCCCTCCAGGTGCGGCACGTGCTGCGCAACGCGCTGATCCCCGTCGTCACCATGAGCGGCCTGCAGTTCGGGTTCCTGCTGGGCGGGGCCGTCGTCGTCGAGCAGGTCTTCTCGCTGCCGGGCATCGGGCGGCAGGTGCTGCTCGGCATGGGGCAGAAGGAGTACGCGGTGGTGCAGAGCACGGTCCTGGTGATCGCGGTGCTGTTCGTGCTGGTCAACCTGGCGACGGATCTCGTGTACCGGCTGGTCGACCCGAGGGTGTGGTCACGTTGAGCGTCCTGCCCTCCCAGCGGCCCCGGCCGCTGGCTTCCGCCGCGCCGCCGGCCCGTCGGCACGTCCTCCTGCGGGGTCTTGTCCGCAGCCGTACCGGTCTCATCGGCGCCGTGCTCACCCTCGTCGTCGTGGTCACCGCCGCCGCGGGCCTGCTCGGCACGCTGCCGTACGACCCGGCCGCGCAGGACGTCTCCGCGGCGCTGACGGCGCCGAACGGTGAACACTGGCTGGGCACCGACCAGTTCGGGCGGGACGTGTTCTCGCGGGTCGCCGCGGGGCTCGGCAGTTCGCTGCTCGTGGCGGGCGGGGCGGTCGCCGTGTCCGGAGCCGTGGGGGTCGTCCTCGGCATCCTCGCCGGCTACTTCGGCGGGGTGCTCGACCGGGCCGTCGGGGTGCTGACCAATGTGTTGTTCGCGTTCCCGTCGCTGCTGCTCGCGCTCGCCCTGGCCGCGACGCTCGAGCGCACCCGGGCCACGGTCGCCCTCGCCATCGCGGTGGTGTACGCGCCGATCTTCGTACGGGTCGCGCGCGGTCCCGTGCTGACGCTGCGCGGCGCGGACTACGTCGTCGCCGCCACCGCCGTCGGGCAACGGCGCCTGGCCACGCTCTTCACCCACATCGTGCCCAACATGCGCGGCATCGTGCTCGTCCAGGTCACGCTCAGCCTTTCCTGGGCGGTCCTGACGGAGGCCTCGCTCAGCTTCCTCGGCTTCGGCACGCCGCCGCCCGCCGCGTCGCTCGGCGTGATGGTGTTCGACGCGCGCACGCTGTCCAGCGTCGCGCCGTGGCTGCTCGCCGGGCCGGGTGTCGCGCTCATCGTGGTCGTGTTCGGGCTGAACCTCCTCGGCGCGGGGCTGCGGGATGTACTGGACCCACGCACGGGAGGCCGCCGGTGACCACCCGCGCCACTGCCACTGACACTTCGGAAGAGAAGGGAGTTCGATGCGCGTACTCGGCATGATCTCCGGGACCTCGCACGACGGCATCGATGTCGCCGTCGTCGACTTCACGCAGGACGGCACGACGCTGCGCGGCCACCTCACCCATCACGGCTCGACCCCCTACGCGCCGCGACTGCGCGAGGATCTCGTGGCAGCGCTGCCGCCGCGTCGCATCACGGCGGCGGACGTCTGCGCCCTGGACACCCTCATCGGACAGGCCTTCGCGGAAGCGGCCCGCACCGCGCTCGCCCAGGCACCGGCCGACGCGGTGTGCAGCCACGGGCAGACCCTGTACCACTGGGTCGAGGGCAACACCGCCCGTGGCACGCTCCAGATCGGCCGGCCGGCCTGGATCGCGCAGGCCACCGGCCTACCGGTTGTCAGCGATCTGCGCACCGCCGACATCGCCGCGGGCGGCCAGGGCGCCCCGCTGGTCCCGCTGCTCGACCGGATGCTGCTCGCGCCCGACGTGGAGCGGGGTGCGCGCGCCGGCGCGCTCAACCTCGGCGGGATCGCCAACCTCACCGTCGCCGCCCCCGACCGCCCACCGGCGGCGTGGGACATCGGCCCCGCCAACGCCCTCATCGACGCCGTCGTGGCCGACTCCCCCGACACGGCCGACGTGTTCGACCGCGACGGCCTGCTCGCCGCGTCCGGGACGGTGGACGAGGCCCTGCTCGCCGAGCTGCTCACCGAGCCGTACTACGCGCTCGCGCCGCCCAAGAGCTGCGGCAAGGAACTCTTCGACGCGCTGTACGTGTCCGGGTACGCGGAGAAGGCGGCGGGCCGGTCCGGCTGTCCCCCGGTCACCGACCTGCACGACGTGGTCGCCACCCTCACCGCGCTCACCGCGGAGACCGTCGCGCGCACCGTGCGCGAGGCGCGTCTCGACGTGCTGTACGTGTCCGGGGGCGGGCTGCGCAATCCCGCGCTGATGGCGGCGCTCACGGACCGGCTCGACGGGCTCACGGTGCGGCCGAGCGATGCACTGGGGGTGCCGTCCGACGCGAAGGAGGCCCTCGCGTTCGCCCTCATCGGCTGGCACAGCCTGCACGGGCTGCCGGGGAACGTGGTGGCGTGCACGGGGGCCTCCGGCGAACGGGTGCTGGGTCAACTCACCTTCGGTGAGGCGGGCTTGATGTCGCCCGGCACGCCGTCGATGCGGCCCGAGCGGCTGGTGGTCACCGGCGGGACGGCATGAGCCTCGACCTGGCCGGGGCCGCCGCCGAGGTCCTCGACACCGGTGGCCCTGGCCGCCGCCCCGCCGGGGTGTGTCTGGGCGTGGCCACCCCCGCGACGGACATCGTGCTGGCCGCAGGGGGCTGGGCGCGGCTCCCTGACCGCGCGGCGCCAGGTGAGCCGATGACCACCGGGACGGTCTTCGATCTGGCGTCGGTGACGAAGGTCGCGGCCACGACGGCGGTGGTCATGCGGCTTGTGGCGGCGGGGCTGCTGGATCTGGACGCTCCCTACTTGAAGCCCCTGCGGCGATTGAGGAGCGGGGCCCGGGGCAGCGCCCCGCGACCGCCACACCGTCGCGGGCCGAGCATCATGGACGAGACCGGTGTCACCGCCGCCCAGCTGCTCGCCCACCGCTCCGGCTGCCCGCCCTGGTGGCCCCTGTACTGCCGGACCACGGACCGCGAGACAGCACTCGACCTGGCGGAACGGCTCCCGCCGCACACGCCGCCCGGCACCCGACGCGCGTACTCGGACGTGGGGTTCATGCTGCTCGGCCGGCTCGTCGAGCGGGTCACGGGCACGGACCTGGCCACGGCGTTCCGCCAGTGGGTGGCCGAGCCGCTCGCCCTGACCCGCACCCGTTACGGGCCCGTGCCGCCGGACACCGCCGCCGTGGGCAGCGACGGGGACCGGATCGAGGCGCGGATGGTGGAGACCGGCCACCCCTACCCCGTCCCCTGCACACCGGCCGACTTCACCGGCTGGCGCACCGCTCCCGTCCGTGGCGCGGCGGCCGACGGCAACGCCGCGCACGCCCTGGCGGGTGTCGCCGGGCACGCGGGCCTGTTCGCCCCGCTGGACGAGCTGCTGCGGCTGGCCTCGGCCCTCGTGCACGACGAGTCCTTCGTCCCGGCCGCCGTCCGTGCCCGCTTCCTCGCGGCGGCGGACCCTAGGGACCCCGAACAGGGCCTGGGCTTCCGCCGGTTCACGCTGGACACTCCGCACGGACCGGTCCCGATGGTCGGCCACGACGGCTTCACCGGAACTCATGTCGGGGTGGCCACCGACCGCCCCCTCGCCCTGGCCCTCGCGGCCACCCGTCTGCACGGCACGAGTACGGACCGGGCTGGCCTGGTGCCCGTGGACGAGCTGTCCGCCGCCGCACACCGCGGAACCGTGCGCGCCCTTGAGGAGGCAGGCGCCTTCCCGCCGCGCCGCACGCCCGGACACACCGAACCCGTGAGCCCCTCAGGACACACCCTGGAGTCACCATGACCGCCCCCGTTCCGGCCGAGGCCGACCCGCGCGACGGCGCCACCGCTCGTGGAGGTGCCACCGCACGCGGAGGTGCCACGCTGCGCATCCGTGGCCTGTCGGTGGCGTACGAGACCTCGGGCCGTGACGTCACCGCCGTGGACCGGGTCGATCTCGACCTCGCGGCGGGCGAGACGGTGGCGGTGGTCGGAGCCTCGGGCTCGGGCAAGTCTACGCTCGCCGCGAGCGTCAACCGGCTCCTCGCCGCCAACGGGCGGATCACACGCGGCTCGGTCCACCTCGACGACCTGGACCTCACCACCGCGTCCGCCAAGGTCCTGCGACAGGTGCGCGGGGCGCGGATCGGGATGGTTCCTCAGGACCCCATGACGAACCTCGACCCGGTCGCCACCATCGGCTCGCAGATCACCGAGGCGCTCCGGGTGCACGGCATCGCGCGGGGCGAGAAGGCGCGCGACGAGGCGGTGGCACTGCTGGAGCACGCGGGCATCGCGGACGCGGCGTCGCGCTTCTCCCAGTACCCGCACGAGTTCTCCGGCGGCATGCGCCAACGCGTGCTGATCGCCATGGCATTGGCCTGCCGCCCGGACGTCCTGATCGCCGACGAGCCGACGTCGGCGCTCGATGTCACGGTGCAGCGCCTGGTCCTGGACCAAATGGCGGCGCTCACCCGCGACCTGGGCACATCGGTGCTGCTCATCACGCACGACCTGGCCCTGGCGGCGGAACGCTCGGACCGGGTGGTCGTGATGCACGAGGGCCGCATCGTGGAGACGGGCCCGGCACGCGAGATCATCGCGGAGGCCCACCACCCCTACACCCGCCGACTGTTGTCGGCCGCGCCCGGCATCGCGCGCGTCAAGGTGACCCCGGCCCCCGGCGTGTACGCCCCGCGTCCCCTCCTCGAACTGCGCGGCGTCACCAAGGAGTACCGGCTGCGGGGTCGCCGCGAACCGCTGCGCGCCGTGGACGACCTCAGCCTCACGGTGCGGCCCGGCCGGACGGTCTCCCTGGTCGGCGAATCGGGCTCCGGCAAATCCACCACGGCCCGCATCGCCCTGCGCCTGGAGGACCAGGACGCCGGCACGACGCACTTCGAGGACACGGACGTCACCAGGAGCCACGGTCGCCGTCTCCTGCCGTTCCGCCGCGCGGTGCAGCCGGTGTTCCAGAACCCGTACGCCTCCCTCGACCCGCGCCACACCGTCGCCCGGATCGTCGCCGAGCCGCTGCGGGTGCACGGCATCGGCACCAGCCGCGCCGACCACCGCGCGCGGGCCGCCGACGTCCTCGACCAGGTGGCGCTGCCCTCGGCGTGCATGGACCGCTACCCCCACGAACTCTCCGGCGGCCAGCGGCAACGGGTGGCGATCGCCCGCGCCCTCGCGCTCGGCCCCCGCCTGATCGTGATGGACGAGGCCGTGTCCGCGCTCGACGTCCTGGTCCAGGACCAGATCCTCGACCTCATGGTGGAACTCCAACGCGACCTGGGCCTCGGCTACTTGTTCATCAGCCACGACCTGGACGTGGTCCGCCTTGTCTCCCACCACGTCCTGGTGATGCGCGAGGGCCGCGTGGTCGAGGAGGGCACCCCCACGGCGATCTTCGGCAACCCCCAACACCCGTATACCCGCGAACTCATCGCGGCGATCCCGGGCAAGGGGGCCCGCTGACCGCGTGTCGCCGAACTACTCGGTGAGCGAAGGCCCCATGTACTGCTCCGCAAAGGACCGTACGTACGCCGGGTCGTCGCGCAGCCGCTGCCATCGGGCGCGCCGCAGCCGTTCGCGGTAGGCGGTGTGCGGGGTGCCGGGCTCGTCGGTGTGCAGGAGTTCCAGCATGGTGTGGCTGAACTCCTGCACCTGCCACACGTCGGCCAGGCGCCGCCGGGAGTACGCGACCAGCACCGCTTCCAGGGGTTCCTCGCCCGCGAAGTGGTGCGGAAGGGCGGCGGCGAGGTCGGCCGCGTCGGCCACCGCGAGGTTCATGCCCTTGCCCCCGGAGGGCGGCACGATGTGCGCGGCGTCGCCGAGCAGCACCACCCGTCCGTGGTGCATGGGCTCCACGACCCTGGTGTGCATGTCGACGAAGGCCCGATCCAGGACCGGCCCTTCGTTGAGTGTCCAGTCCGGCAGGTCGATCCGCATGTGCAGCTCTTTCCAGATCCGTTCGTCCGGCCACTGCTCGACGGTGTCACCGGCGGGTATCTGGAGGTACATGCGCGTCACGTCGCGGGAGCGCAGCATGTGTCCCGCGAAGCCGTCGGGGTGCTGCGCGTACACGGTGTGCCCGGCGGACGGCGGCGCCTGGACGAGCACGCCCAGGAGGCGGGCGTCGTGCGGCACGTCGTACCGGGTGAAGGCCCCGTCCGGCAAGGCCGCACGGGTCGGCCCGTGCCACCCGTCGGCGCCTGCCACGAGGTCCGCGCGGACGACGGTGCCGTCCGCGCACACGACCCGCGGCGCCTCGTCCGCCACGACCTCGGCGACCGGGGCACCGAGCAGCAACGTGCCGCCCTCACCGACGTACGCGTCCAACAGATCGGCCACGACGTCCTGTTGGGGGTACACATAGCTGGGCGCGTCACCGCACCACGCCGCGTAGTCCACCGTGACCCGTTCGCCCTCGGCGTGTATCTCGCAGCGCGTGTGCGCGAGGCCCTCGGCGCGCAGCCGGGCGGACAGGCCGTGCCGGTCGAGCAGTTGGACCGTACGCCGCTCCAGGAACCCGGCGCGCGAACGTGCCAGCAGTTGCTCCCGGGTGAACTTGTCGACCACCACGCAGTCGATGCCACGCCGTCGCAACAACACACCGAGCATCAGCCCCGCGGGGCCGGCTCCGACGACGACCACACTCGTGTCGACCGTACGCACCAGATCTCACTCCCTCCGCGGGGCCGGGAGGGGGGTGCCGACCCCGTCGTCGGCGCACGTTACGGGAGCGATCCGGTGGGGTGTGCGGCAGGTCCCTCCTGGTCACACGCCCGCCACGACCCCGCACCCACACGTGCGCCCCAGGTGCAGCCGGTGCGGCAGGATCCGCTCCTGGCGGGGCAGTGTCGGGTGCTGGATGCGGCGCATCAGCATGCCGAACGCGGCGGCGGCCATCTCCTCGTGGGGCTGGACGATGGTGGTGAGGTTGATCAGGCCCGCCGTGTAGTGGGGCGTGCCGTCGCAGCCGGTGACCGCTATGTCCTCGGGTATCCGGAGGCCGTGCTCCACGGCGAACTCCATGACGCCGATGGCCATTTCGTCGCTGCCGCACACCACCGCCCGGGGCGGTGTGTCGAGGGCGAAGAGGCGTTGGGCGGCGCGGCGGCCGCCGTTGTTGTCCAGTTCCGTGCTGATCTTGCGCGCGCCGCTGATCCGCACGCCGTGCCGGCCCGCCGTGCGCACGAAGGCCTCCTCCCGGACCGAGGAGGCGGAGGAGAAGCGCGGCCCGACGACCGTGGCCACCTCCGTGTGGCCGTGCCCCAGGACGTGCGCCATGAGTTCCGCGGCGGCGGTGGCGTCGTCGACCCCGGCGAAGTCGCCCTCCAGGAACAGCGAGCGCCGCGACAGATAGACGTACGGGATGCGGGCCGCCCGCAGGGTGCGCAGTGCGCTCGCGTCCTCGCGGAAGGCGGCCGAGAGGATCACCCCGTCGACCTCCCGGTTCACCAGGGTCGCGGTGATGTGGTCCAGCGCGGGCCGCTGGTCCTGCGTGGTGGCGATGAAGACCTGGTAGCCCGCCGCGGCGCCCGCGGAGATGATCGCTTGGGCGAAGCGCGGATACGTCGGGTTGACGATGTTCGGCTGCACCAGGGCGATCACCCGGCTGCGGCCGGGGTCGACGACCTCGCCCCTGCGGGGTGTGAAGCCGAGCTCACGGGCGACCGCGAGCACATGTGTCCGGGTCTCGGCGGACACCCCTGCCTTGCCGTTCATCACGTACGAGACGGTGGCGGTGGAGACCCCGGCGGCCCGGGCCACCGCGGCGGCGGACACCCGGGCGGACCGCCGGGCCCGCGTGACCTGCCGTGGCTGCACTGTCTCCACTGATCGCTCTCCCCTGCTGAGTGCCGGCCGGCCTCTGGCGCGCCGCCGACCTGTCGCGTGAACGTACGGAGATCCGGGCCGCCCGGCAACGGCCGTCCACCAGCTGAACGTTGCTTAACGTTCACGGCCGCGCCTAGCTTCACCGCACCGACGCAGCCGCGTCCCCTCTGTCGACGAAGACGAAGGTCCCTCCCATGACGACTGACGCGACCGCCACCACGGCGCTGCGCTCCCCGGCCGAGCTGAACAGGGTGGTCCTGCGACACCTGATGCCGCTGCTCGTCGCCGCCTACGTGATCAGCTTCCTGGACCGGACGAACATCGGGATCGCCAAGGAGCGCCTGGAGATCGACCTCGGGATCTCGGCCACGGCGTACGGGATCGGCGCGGGCCTGTTCTTCATCACGTACGCGCTCGTGGAGATCCCCTCCAATCTGGTCCTGCACCGGGTCGGCGCGCGTTTCTGGATCACCCGCATCATGGTCACGTGGGGGCTGATATCCGCGGGCATGGCCTTCGTGCAGGGCGAGTGGTCGTTCTACGCGATGCGGTTGCTGCTCGGCGCCGCGGAGGCGGGCCTGTTCCCCGGTGTCATGTACTTCCTCACCCAGTGGTTCACCCGGGCCGACCGGGCCAGGGCGAACGGGATCTTCCTGCTCGGCGTGTGCACCGCGAGCGTCGTAGGACCGCCGGTCGGCGGGCTGCTGCTCGGGCTCGACGGGCTCGGAGGGCTGCACGGGTGGCAGTGGATGTTCCTCGTCGAGGGGCTGCCCGCCTGCGTGTTCGCGCTGGCGGTGTGGAAGCTGCTGCCCGACCGTCCCGAGAAGGCGACGTTCCTGACCCGGGCCGAGGCCCTCGGCCTCCAGGCGCGCATCGCCGCCGAGGAGGAGGCGGGCGCCGCGGTCTCTGGCACGCACCGCATGGGCCAGGTCTGGCGGAACCCGCAGATCCTGCTGGTCGTCGGCGTCTACCTCGCCGAGCAGATCGCCGTGTACGCGATGTCGTACTTCCTGCCGTCGATCATCGGCACGTACGGGACGCTGTCCCCGGTCCAGATCGGGCTGCTGACCGCGATCCCCTGGCTGTTCGCGGGCCTCGGCGCGTATCTGGTGCCGCTGCGCGCCACGAACGGCACCACCTCCCGGCGCCTGGTGAACATCACGGCCGCGGGCATCGCCGTCGGCTTCGCGCTCGGCGCGCTGTCCGGGCCCGTCGTGGGCCTCCTGGGCTTCTGTCTCGGCGCGTTCTCCTGCTTCGCGATGCAGGCGATCCTGTTCACCTTCCCGGCGTCGCGGCTGAGCGGGGCGGCGCTGGCCGGCGGGCTCGCGTTCGTCAACACCATCGGCCTGTTCGGCGGGTTCATCGGCCCGTACGTGATGGGGGCCATGGAGGACCTGACCGGCGACAAGCTGTCCGGCCTGTGGTTCGTGGTGGCGGTCGCCGCCGTCGGCACGGTCCTGTCGCTGTTCCTGCGGCGCGGCGACGATGCCACCGCCCGCTGACAACCGGCGCGCACATCACCACACTTGAGGAGAGAACTCGTGGAAATCAACGGCAAGCGTGTCCTCGTCACGGCGGGCGCCGCCGGCATCGGCCGCGCCATCGCCGACCGGTTCGCGGCGCTCGGCGCCCGGGTCCTCGTGACCGACGTGGCCGAGCCGGCCGTCCGGTCCGCCCGGGAGGCGGGGCTGAACGCCCACGTGTCCGACGCCTCCGACGAGGCGCAGGTGCGCACGCTGATGGACACCGTGGAGCGCGACCTCGGCGGCCTGGACGTCCTGGTGAACAACGCGGGCATCGCGGGCCCCACCGGCCCGGTGGAGAGCGTGGACGCGGCCGACTGGACCAGGACGTTCGACGTCAACATCCACAGCCAGTTCTACTGCGTGAAGCACGCCCTGCCGCTGCTGCGCCGGGGCACCGATCCGGCGATCGTGAATCTGTCGTCGGCGGCCGGGCGGCTCGGCATGGCCGGGCGCAGCGCGTACTCGGCCTCGAAGTGGGCGGTCGTGGGCTTCACCAAGACCCTCGCGATCGAGCTGGGTCCCGAGGGCATCCGGACGAACGCGATCTGTCCGGGCGCGGTGGACGGCCCCCGCATCCGCGCCGTCATCGAGGCGAAGGCCCGGATGCTGGACCGTCCGGTGGCCGAGGTCGAGGCGCTCTACAACGACCAGTCGTCGATGCGCCGCATGGTCACCGCCGACGACATCGCCGACATGGCGGTCTTCCTGGCGGGCCCGGCGGCGCGCAGCGTCAACGGCCAGGCGATGCCGGTCGACGGCAACACGGAAAAGCTCTACTAGGCGCTCCCGGAAGGACCCCCGCATGTCCAGCGCACACTCCCGTTCCGCCCGCAAGGTCGTCATCACCTGCGCGGTGACCGGAGGCATTCACACCCCGTCGATGTCGGAGCACCTTCCGGCCTCGCCCGGCGAGATCGCCGAGGCCGCCCTGGGCGCCGCCGAGGCCGGGGCGGCGATCGTCCACCTCCACACCCGCGATCCGAAGGACGGCCGCCCCTCGCAGGACCCGGAGCACTTCGCGCCGATCCTCACCGAGGTGAGCGCGCACTCCGACGCCGTCATCAACATCACCACCGGCGGCTCCCCGCACATGAGCGTCGAGGAGCGCATGCGCCCGGCAACGGAGTTCCGGCCCGAACTGGCCTCCCTCAACATGGGCTCGATGAACTTCGGGCTCTACCCGATGCTCGACCGCTTCAAGGAGTTCGCGCACGACTGGGAGCGCGAGCACCTGGAGCGCAGCCGTGACCTGGTCTTCAAGAACACCTTCGCGGACATCGAGAGGATCCTCGGGATCGGCGCCGAGAACGGCACCCGCTTCGAGTTCGAGTGCTACGACATCTCGCACCTGAACAACCTGGCGCACTTCCAGGCCCGTGGTCTCGCGGACGGGCCGCTGTTCGTCCAGTCGGTCTTCGGTCTCCTCGGCGGGATCGGCGCGCACCCGGAGGACCTCGCGCACATGCGGCGCACCGCGGACCGGCTCCTCGGCGACAGTTACGAGTGGTCGATCCTGGGCGCGGGCCGTCACCAGATCCCGCTGGCCACCATCGGCGCCGCCCAGGGCTCGCACGTACGGGTGGGTCTGGAGGACTCGTTGTGGCTCGGGCCGGGCGAACTGGCCAGGACCAATGCCGAGCAGGTGTCCCGGATCCGTACCGTCCTCGAGGCCCTGAATCTGGAGGTCGCCACGCCCGACGAGGCCCGCGAGATCCTCGGTCTGAAGGGGCGGGACAAGGTCGGCTTCTGAGCGCTGCCGCGCACACCTGTGCGGCCGTGTCGGGGATCACAGGGCGGTGCGGGCGGCCCGCGGAATGTGTGTGCGGGCAGGGCGGTTGGCACCGGCGCGATCACACCTCGCGCCCTGCCCATCAGTACCCATGCATTTCAGATACCCATGCACTTCAGAGGAGCCCCCGTGGCCGACCCCACGTCCCGCGCCGCCGAGATACTCTCCCGCCCCGTCGCGCTGAACGGCCTGACCGTCCCGAACCGCATCGCGATGGCGCCGATGACCCGCATGTTCTCGCCGAACGGCATTCCCGGTGAGGATGTGCGCTCGTACTACGCGCGGCGGGCCGCCGCGGGCGTGGGCCTGATCATCACCGAGGGCACGTACGTGGGCCACGACTCGGCGGGCGACAGCGACCGGGTGCCGCGGTTCCACGGTGAGGAGCAGCTGGCCGGCTGGGCGAAGGTCGCCGAGGACGTGCACGCGGCGGGCGGCACCATCGTTCCGCAGCTGTGGCACATCGGCATGGTGCGCAAGGCGGGGCAGCCGCCCTTCGCCGACGCCGAGCCTGTCGGCCCCTCCGGCATCCGCGTCGACGGCACCGAGAACGCGGGCCGGGCGATGACGCAGGGCGACCTGGACGATGTCATCGGCGCCTTCGCGCAGGCCGCCGCGGACGCGGAGCGGATCGGTCTGGACGGCGTCGAGGTGCACGGCGCGCACGGCTACCTGCTCGACCAGTTCCTGTGGTCGGGCACGAACCGTCGCGGCGACGCCTATGGCGGTGACGCCGTGGCGCGTACGAAGTTCGCCGCGGAGATCGTGGCCGCGATCCGCGAGCGCGTCTCCGCCGAGTTCCCGGTCATCTTCCGGTACTCGCAGTGGAAGCAGGAGGCGTACGACGCCCGGCTCGCCGAGACCCCGGAGGAGCTGGACGCGATCCTGGCGCCGCTCGCGGCGGCCGGTGTCGACGCCTTCCACGCCTCCACGCGCCGTTACTGGAACGCGGAGTTCGACGGTTCGGACCTGAACCTGGCGGGCTGGACGAAGAAGCTCACCGGCAAGCCGACCATCACCGTCGGCTCCGTTGGCCTCGACGGCGACTTCATCCGCGCGTTCGCGGGCGAGGGCTCCGCCGTCAAGGGCATCGACGACCTCCTCGACAGCCTGGAGCGCGACGAGTTCGACATGGTGGCCATCGGCCGCGCCCTGCTCCAGGACCCGCAGTGGGCGGCGAAGGTTCTCGCGGGACGCTTCGACGAGCTGAAGCCGTACGACGCGGCGGCGCTCAAGACGCTGAGCTAGGGCTTGTCGTTTGGATCAGGCCGGGCTCGCGGGGCCTGATCCAAACGACAAGCCCTAGACCGGGGCGTCGAGAAGGGGCGTGGGCCCCCCC